>CAZVHN010000423.1:0-17362 GCA_964626895.1 uncultured Chloracidobacterium sp.
AACTAATAACAATTTGCTTCTGTTGGTCGTACAGAGAATTGAATGTATGAAAGAACTCTTCCTGAGTACGCTCCTTTCCCGCCATGAACTGGACGTCATCGATCAAGAGAACATCGACGGATCTGTACTTCTCGCGGAAACCATGTGTCTTGTCATAGCGAATGGCGCTAATTAACTCATTCATGAACTTCTCTGACGATAAATAGCACAGCTTGAGATGAGGATTACCCGCTTTTATCGCTTGACCGCAGGCGTGCATCAGGTGGGTCTTACCCAATCCAACTCCGCCATAAATATACAAAGGGTTATAGGTCCTACCAGGCGCCTCCGCTACCGCCAATGATGCCGCGTGAGCAAACTGATTGCAGGAACCGACAACAAAGCTGTCGTAAGTGTACTTTGAGTTGAGAGATGGCTCGTGAACTGGGCTTAAAGGCGCGCGGGCAACAGCAGTTGCGAAGTGGGATCGTTCTCGACTTGTTTTACAGCCGGAACGTACGTCGAATTCAGCTGCGGAAGCGAGTTCGGTAGCCGGATCGTTTCCGACCGTGTTTGGATCAGTAGCCCTCTGGGGCGGTTCGTTTGCGACTTCCCAATGAATGTTATATCCACCGAGCCTCACGTCTGATAAAGACTGGTCCAGTAACTCGGAATAGTTGCGGTTTACCCAGTCCCTAACAACTTGATTGGGAGCGCAAAGTCGGACTACAGAGCCAACTCTATCGATCCCTCGAAACTCAATCGCATTGAACCATGTTTCGATGGTCTCTCCATTAAGCTTCTTCGTGATGGATTGCAGAATGCCATCCCAAACACCGTCTTCGAAAATCACACCGGTCATCTCACCCGCAGCTTTCTTTTGTACAACAGGTTTCCTTAGAGAGCGGCAAACAACGCTTCCGTTGGAGGTTGCGAGATCACGTCCGAATTGCCACTAACTTTTCCACAGGATTTTCCTCAGCTCTGTGGAAAAGACGTAAACCCTAAGGTGATGCTTTAAGTATATATTTATCAACTACTTAGCCAGAGTTGTTATTCAAGAACCCGGAGACTAACACACAGTTCGTATGTGATCAAGCGGGCCATCTGGCATAAAACACCTCTTGGAAAAAGGGAGTCGAAGAAGGCCTAAAAAGGGTGCTGCTTGTCTAAGGGAAGTTGCTTTGAATCCTTCCCGGGTTGACGAACATTAAGTGTAGGTCGGAGTCTGGGGAAAGAAATCTAGCGACCAGGCGGTTGGCGCCTCTGGTTAAGGATGCTTGAGCCATATTCGCAGGAGGACCACGGAACTTTAACGGCCTTTCTTGACATAGGCGACAGCCGCAGTTAGTCTTACCGTTTTCGCGCAGGAGGGAGATCCAATCAGATGTCGAAGCCCACTTTTCAGCCAAACAACAGGCGTCGAGCCAAGACTCATGGCTTTCGCGCCAGGATGGCGACCAAGAATGGCCGACTGGTGCTGAAACGAAGGCGTGCCAAGGGGCGAAAGCGTCTCACGCCGTCTCATTACTAGCCTTCGCTTTATGCCCACGAGCCTTCGCGGTAGCAACGATTTTCAGCGGGTTTATCGAACCGGGAAGCGTTTCGAGGGCCATCTTCTGACGGTCTTTGTGCTACCGAATTCCCTAACACAACATCGCCTGGGGATCACTGCTTCGCGAAAGGCGCTGGGCAGGGCTGTAGACCGGAACCGGGCTAAACGTTTGCTTCGCGAGGCCTTTAGGCTTGCCAAACCGCGCCTCGACCGATTGAGGAAAACATACGATTGGGTACTGAACGCCAGGAGGTCACTATTGTCCCTTGAGAGTCGACGAGCATCTGATGAGTTTGAGCAGATGATCGATCGAGTGGAGAGCGAAGAAGCAGCCGACTCTGTGGTTGAAGCACAACGGGTGTGAAGATAATCTTAATTTCATTCCTAAGGTTTTATAAACTAGCTCTGTCGCCTCTGCTTCCGCCTGCTTGTAGATTTGTACCTTCCTGTTCAGTGTATGCCATGGAGGCCATTGATCGTTATGGAGCGCTCCGTGGATGTTCGCTCGCACTAAGAAGGGTATTGCGCTGCCATCCGTTCAATCCCGGTGGGTATGATCCTTTGAAGTGAAAACGTTCGGCAAAGTCTAGGCGCGTGCCTTCTAATCTAAGATGCAACAGAAGCGGTTGATACTGGCGTTATTGATTTCCACGGCGATCCTTTTTTCGTGGAGCTATCTCTTCCCTGGAAGCCCCCCCTCCCAGGAGAAGCCTGCGGAAAACTTGCCCGCCGTCTCACCCACGGCGGCGCCGGCGAATCCCATAGGAAGTCCAGCGCCCGTGGCGCCTACTTCAACCGCGGCAGTGGATGCTGCTCCGCAAGTAGCGCGCAGAAGTTTGCGGATTAAGACGCCTCTCTACGAGGCGAAGCTGGATAGCCTCGGTTCCGAGGTAGTTAGCTGGATAATTAAGAAGAACAAGGACAGCGGCCGTGAGATCTATTCGGTTGCTGGAGATAAGAACAAGAAGGTCCCATTGGAGCTGATTTCGCCCGAGGGGCTAAAGCGCCAACCGCGCGAAGCACCGCTGCAGATCGTTACTGGCGATAGCTCTCTCGACACGCTTCTGGCGACGGCAAACTACCAGGTTGAGGGAGTAGAGACCCCAGACGGCGATGTTGAGATCACACTTAGTGCGAATGAGAAAAGATCGATCACTTTTCTGATTCGTGACAGCGGAACCGGATTAAACGTGACGAAGAGGTTTACCTTCGACGCCGAACGGTATAGCACTGACTTAGAAGTAATGATCAAGCGCGGCGACCAGGTGATTCCTCAAGTTAAGCTTAAAATTGGACCTGGCATTGGCGACCAGGGGATTAAACACTACACGTTTTATTCGGTAGCACCTGAAGCAATTGCGGCTGTTGGGGACAAGGTCGAGCGTCATGCGGCGCAGGCAATCAACGCTAACAATAACAGCCCCGATCGCCTGAGTGTTGCAGGACCCGCTGATTGGGCGGGCGTAGGGGACACCTACTTCGCGATGGTGGCGATACCTTCGAAGAGATTAGAGGGTCTTGAGTATCGTACGGTCCAATATAACCACCAGAACAATGGCTCACAAGAGAGCAGATACCTAATATCGGCTCTCGTCCCCATCCCCAGCGACGGGTCGAAAACCACGCTCTATGTGGGGCCCAAGGACCATTACATTTTGACGGGCGCCGGAGAGAAGATTCAAGAGTCTGTTGGAAGAAGTGCCGACCTCGAAGGCCTGATTGATTACGGCTGGTTCAGTTGGCTGTCGCGTCCAATTGCCGTTCCCATTCTAAAATCCATCCGGTTTTTACATCAGCTTACCGGTAGTTACGGTCTTGCAATCATCCTCTTTACCATCGTTATCTACTCACTCTTTTTCCCTCTGAAATGGCGCTCCTCGAAGGCGATGAAGAAGGCGCAGAAGCTAGCGCCTCGCATGAAAGAGATGCAAGAGAAGATCAAGGGATTGAAACAGAACGATCCGCGATTGAAGGAGCTCCAGAAGGAGCAGTTGCGTCTGATGAAAGAAGGCAATCCGCTGGGGGGTTGCTTGCCTCTGCTCATTCAGATGCCCTTTCTCTTCGCACTGTACCGGGCGATCACGATCTCTCTGGATTTTCGCCAGGCAACTTTCCTTTGGTTGCCGGATCTCTCGGCCGGCGATCCAGTTCATGTCCTCGAGTTTCTGATGGCCGGGACCATGATCGTCCTGCAATTGATTACGCCGGCTCCTTCGGCAGATCCTCTGCAACGAAAAATGATGGCTATCGGCATGCCGATGTTTATGCTTTACGTTTTGTGGGGCGCGCCATCAGGGTTGTTACTTTACTGGCTGGTAGGGAACATTGTAGGTTTCAGCCAGCAGTTTCTGATAAATCACCTAACGAAGTCCGAGGGTGATGAGGGGCCTCCGGCGGAAAAGCGGTCCCCACCAGGACCGACCAAGAAACTAGCGACGTCTAAGGCGTAAGACTTTAGAAGCATTGGTGGAGTTCAATTGAAGATGGATGATACTTGTGAACGAGCCGGGATTTTTCTTCAGTCGGTTTTAGAGAAAGCTGGATTTGCGCTTGAGGTCTCGACTGAGCAGGCTGCGGATCGGTGCATGCTAAACCTGGATGGCAGGGATGCGGAATTGCTCCAAGCTGAGGGTGGAGAACTGCTCGAAGCACTGCAACATCTCGTTAACCAGGCGTTTGGACGAGGTCTGCCCCCGGGGCAGCGGATTGTCTGCGATGTTCACGGTTTCCGCGCCACTAGGGAGACCGAACTGCGCGCGATGGCGTTGCACGCTGCGGCCCAGGTCCGAGCAACCGGAGCGGTTTTCACTTTTGGATCGATGAATGCGCAGGAACGGAGAGTGATTCACCTTGCCCTGGCCGAAAGTGAAGACTTGCAAACGGAATCCGTGGGGGAAGGCCGAGAGCGTAAGCTTAGGGTCGGTCTTAAGAAGAGCAAGGCGTAGTTTGTACGCTCTTCAACATTGCTCCTGAAGACCACCGGATGAGCAGTAATGGACACGATAGTCGCATTGGGGACACCCGCGGGTCGCAGCGCCATCGGCGTCATCCGACTAAGTGGGCCAGACTCGCTTTCGATTGTTAGGTCCATCGTCGGTGACAATCACTTCAAACCGGAACCCTCACAGTGTGTTCTGAGAAGTATCAGGTCCAACGGTTCTAATTCGATCCTCGACAGAGCGCTCCTAACTTATTTCCCAGCACCCAACTCGTACACAGGAGAGGACATGGTTGAGATCAGTTGCCATGGCTCCCCAGTTATTCTGCGGCAGGTAGTTGATCTCACTCTAGGGTTGGGCGCTCGTCTGGCTGGTCCAGGTGAGTTCACCTTGCGTGCGCTTAGTAATGGAAAACTGAACCTGAGCCAGGCTGAAGCTATTCGCGATTTGATCAACGCGCAGACCGAAGCAGCGGCGCAACAGGCGCTTCGTCAGCTGATGGGAGAACTATCGGCGCGGCTTCAGGGACCGGAGCAAAAATTGATTCAGACAATAGTTCAACTGGAGTCAGCGCTGGAGTTTGTTGAAGACGACCTTCCGCAGCTGAGAAAGCACCACATCGCGGGAGAGTTAGCTGGTGTTGCGACGGACCTTGATAGGCTGGCTTCCACATTCGAAGTGGGCCACTTGCTGCGCGAGGGGCTAAAAGTAACCTTCGCCGGACGCCCTAATGTTGGTAAGTCCAGTCTGTTCAATAGGTTACTGGCTTCCGAACGAGCGATAGTAACAGAAGTCCCCGGGACTACTCGGGATACACTAAGTGAGCGTATCAGTCTTAAGGGCGTACCCATCATGTTGACGGACACTGCCGGCGTGCGTGATTCGACGGATAGAATCGAGAGCATAGGAGTCGAGCGTACGCGTCAAGCGATGGCGGAGGCGGACTTGCTGGTGGTCGTTATTGATGGTTCGGAGGATCTCCGCGCCGAGGATTTGAGCGTGCTCTCGCAAGCCAGGAGTGCACAGCATATTGTTGCCGTCAATAAGAGCGATGTACCGTCTTTCGACGTCCTGGAGAAATCTCGATCCAGTTTTGCGGCAAGAACCATAAACGTATCTGCGGTCACGGGATTCGGTATGAAGACACTACGTGCTGCTATACTGGAGCCATTCGGATCTGTTGACTCGTCAAACGCGGGTTTTCTGATCACAGATGCGCGGCACTACGATTTGTTGCTTCGCGCGCGTGCTGAGGTTCAATCGTCGTTGGATTTGCTGCAAGGCGAGGCCAGCGAGGAGTTGGTCCTAATTGGACTTCACAACGGATTACGATTTCTGGGACAGCTAACAGGCGAGACTACGACCGATGAGATCTTGTCGGAAATCTTTTCAACCTTCTGCATCGGGAAATAGCGATGAGTTTTGATGAAGTCTTTGATGTAATCGTTATCGGTGGCGGGCACGCCGGCTGCGAAGCCGCCTCCGCCGCGTCCAGACTAGGTTCGCAGACGGCACTCGTGACGATGAACCTCGACCTCATCGGACAGATGTCCTGCAATCCAGCCATCGGTGGGATCGGGAAGGGTCATCTTGTTCGGGAGATAGACGCGCTTGGCGGAGTTATGGGACGGGTCGCGGATCGGGCTGGTATTCAGTTTAGACTGTTGAACCGTTCGAGAGGCCGAGCTGTGCAGTCTCCACGCGCTCAAGCCGACCGCTCACTGTATCGCAAGGACATGAGGAAGACTCTCGAGGGGACACCTAATTTACACCTGCGGCAGGGAACCGTGCTGGATCTCGTGGTTCGCCAGGGAAGAATGGTTGGAATTGAATTGCAGGACGGGCGCAGATTTGGCGCCCCAGCCGTAGTGATAGCAACCGGAACATTTCTGAACGGGCTGGTTCATACTGGTCGTCAGACGTACAAAGCCGGAAGGGCAGGTGAACCTTCTTCGATTGAACTTGCGGAAGCTTTGAAACGCTTGGGTTTCCCGGTGGGGAGGCTAAAAACAGGGACGCCGCCGCGACTCGACGGCCGGACTATTGAGTGGTCCGCCTTCGAACCTCAACCACCGGACGACGTGCCCGTTCCCTTCTCATTCGCTACCGATGAGATTTTGCAGCCCCAAGTGAATTGTTACGTAGGGTACACGTCACCGAACGTCCACGAAGCTATCAGACAGAACCTGCATATGTCTCCCTTGTACTCCGGGAAAATCCGGGGCATTGGACCCAGATACTGTCCTTCAATTGAGGACAAAATAGTAAAGTTCTCGGATAAGGATCGCCACCAGTTGTTTCTGGAGCCCGAGGGTCACGATACTAATGAGATTTATCTGAACGGCTTTTCGACCTCCTTGCCGGCGGAACTTCAGCAGGAGTTAGTGAGGTTAATTCCAGGCCTGGAGGAGACGAGAATCATCCGGCCGGGGTATGCCATCGAGTATGACTTTGTCGATCCTCGAGAACTAGGCCCGGATTTGCAAACGACTCGCGTGTCAGGCCTCTTCCACGCTGGTCAGATCAACGGAACGACGGGCTACGAGGAGGCTGCTTGTCAGGGGCTGATTGCCGGGATCAATGCAGCTCTAGCTGTTCAGGGTCGACAGAAATTTCGCTTACGGCGCGACGAGTCTTACATAGGGGTTCTGATTGACGATCTCATAAGCCAAGGTGTGGATGAGCCTTATCGAGTCTTCACCTCTCGGGCGGAGAATCGACTTGCACTCCGTTACGACAACGCAGATCAGCGGCTTGAGCCATACGGCCGAGACCTGGGTTTGGTGGGTGACTCCGACTGGGAGCGATTCAATCAGCGAAGAGATCGAATTGCGCGACTGGGTAGAATATTGGAAGACACCCGTCTCAAACGGTCCGACGCCGCATATGCCGCTCTTAGTTGTAAGCTGGGAGCTGATCTGGGAGATTCCGTAACCCTGGCTCAGCTTGGAAAGCGGACCGGGGTTGGTGTGGAGATCATGCGGTCGGTATTACCTGCGGACAAGCTGATGGGCATAACCGATTCTGAGATTGAGTCTGGATTGGCTGACGCGCTTTATGCCGGATATATCGAAGCGCAGCGGCTCAACTTGCAGCGGGTGCACCAGCATGACGGCCTTCAGATTCGATCCGACTTCAGTTTCCGAGGGCTGAGTGGACTCTCACATGAAATGGTTGAGCGTTTTGAGCGGGCCCAACCGCTGACATTTGGAGAAGCTCGCCGGATACCCGGTCTAACACCTGCCGCAGTATCAATGCTGCTAGTGCACTTGACGGTTCAGCGGCAGGCGGCCTAATTAGTTTCACGTGTCCCATTTCGGCACCCAACTGTTCCACGTGAAACATTTTATTAAAACGCCCGCCAGACCAATGCTTTATGGCGTCTCCGTAACCTTTATGGTAGTTTAGCGCCGCACCAAAGGAGGAACGTCGAGCAGCTGACAATGGCCAAGACAATCGCAGTCGCAAACCAGAAAGGCGGCGTGGGAAAGACTACGACTGCGGTCAATTTGGCGTCAGTCATCGCCAGCGGAGGCATCCGCGTATTACTGGTGGACGCGGATCCTCAAGCAAATGCGACCTCAGGGGTGGGTGTCCCTCGTGGGAGTTTCCGAAAGAATCTATACCACAGCATTGTCCTGGCTGAGCCTATGAAAGGCGTGATCCTCACCACAGAAATCCCCGACCTTCATATTGCACCCTCGAACAAGGACTTAACGGGAGCTGAGGTTGAGTTGGTAGACATGGATAGGCGTGAGTTCAGGCTTCGAGACGCACTGGAATCAGTGGATAGCGACTACGAATTCATCATAATCGATTGCCCTCCTTCGCTCGGTCTTTTGACGCTAAACGCACTCACCGCAGCGAAGTCCCTGTTGGTACCCGTCCAGGCTGAGTATTACGCTCTCGAGGGAGTGACCGAGCTCTTCGACACGCTCGCTCGAATTCGGCGGCTGCATAATCCCGCTCTTACGATCGAAGGCCTTCTACTCACTATGTATGACGAGCGCACAAATCTAGCTGCCGCGGTGGCGTCGGATTTGAGAGACTTCTACGGTCAACAAGTCTTTCACACCGTCATCCCTCGGAATGTACGGCTCGCAGAGGCCCCAAGTTACGGAAAACCGATAATCCTGTATGACATACATTCGAAAGGCTCGGAGGCCTACATCGATTTAGCCAGGGAGATACTTGCTCATGACGCGAAAGCCGCTGGGCCGGGGGTTGGGCGCACTGCTGTCGGCTGAACAAACAGGTTCGGACGAAGAGCCGGATGAGATTGCGATCGACTCGGTTGAGCCTAGTAGTATGCAGCCGCGAACTCGATTCGACGAAGCCAGATTGGAGGATCTCGCGAAATCGATCAGAGCGAATGGCGTGGTCCAGCCCCTCCTGGTGAGAAGGAAGGGCACCAACTATGAGTTAATTGCTGGTGAACGACGTTGGCGGGCTGCGCAGTTGGCCGGTTTGACGCATGTTCCGGTGGTCGTGCGAAATGTGCCAGACGAGAAAGTCTTGGAACTGGCACTGATCGAGAATATTCAACGCGAGGATCTAAACCCCATCGAAGAGGCGCAAGCGTACAAGAAACTGATTGATTCCATTGGTCTGACACAGGAGACTCTCGCGGAGCGCGTGGGCCGGGATCGATCATACATAACTAACTACCTTCGTCTTTTACGTTTGCCTCAAGACATCCAGCGGCTAATCGAAGAGGGCAAGCTATCAACAGGCCATGCCCGGACACTTCTGGGAACAAGTGATGGCGACACGCAGCGCCGCATAGCGAGAAGAATTATCGAACGAGGCTTGTCCGTTAGAGAAACAGAACGACTAATGCGGGAATTAGATCGGCCGGGATTAAAGCCGCGGGTCGGAAAGCCTAAAGACAATGACCCCAATGTACGAGCTGCTGAGACCAAACTGCGGCGTCATTTAGGCACGCAGGTGCGGATTACTCAGAAGCAAAATGGACAAAGCGGGCGCATAGAAATCGAATTCTACAATCCTGCCGACCTCGAACGCCTGTTCCGTTTGCTGTTGCCGGCCGCTCGCCCCGCCAGCGGCTAACAAGGCCAACTTGTATAGTGTACACCTGATGTTGGCCACCGAGCGGCGGCCGGCTGTACAGTGTACACGGGCTGACTGGCCGTGAGGTCTCATCGTCGCTTATTTCGGCCGCCGGGTTGTCGACTTGACCGCCTTTTAGGCTGGATGCTAGACTCGCAAACTTTTGAAATGCTGGTGTTTCTCGGCGAGGGATGTCGACAAGCCGCTTAATTTATGGGCATCATTCTCCTAGGCTTAGCAGGGAATTCAATCCAATTGGTGCCGGACGGCACACTCATTTTGCATGGGGCGATGATCATCATCATGGTGGTGATTCTGAACCGCACGCTCTTTAGACCTATTAGCCGGATCCTGGAGGAACGTGGTCGACGCACGAGGGGAGTGATGAGCGAGGCTGAGCAGACGCTAGTGAGGGTGGATCAAAGTCTCCGGCAATACGAACAGAGGTTGCGAGGGGCCAGGGCTGAGGGATACCAGCTCCTGGAGCGACAACGAGCTGGGGCCATTCGCGAGAGGGAACTGCAGATTGCTTCTGCCCGGGAGTTGCTCAGCAAGCAGACATCTGCCGAGAAGGAAGAGATAAGGTCACAAGCGGAGGTCGCTCGTACGACGCTAGCGAAAGAAGCGAGAAAAATAGCGTTGAGAATTAGCTCGCACATTCTGGGAAGAGCAGTTGCCCGCGAAGGCGAGTGAGGTTGATGGTCTTAGACGGTGAATTGTCGTCATGTACCTTTTCGCGTTTGATACATTAAGTTTGGAAGCCGGCAGTGTCTGGTGGAACTACCCTGGCCTGGAGCTTTGGAAATTCGTTAATTTGGCCGTGTTCATTGGTGGAGCAATTTATCTACACCGGCGATTTGGACGACCGGTTAGCAAGGCCTTAAGAGCACGAGGAGAGGGAATCAAGCACGAACTTCAGAGAGCTCGCGAGGAGAAGGAGCAGGCGTTGGCGAAGCTCGCTGAGGTAGAGGCAAAGATTCAGCGAATGGACAGTGAAGTTTCGTCGATCCGAGAACAAGCGAAGTTGGAAGCGGAAGCAGAGCGTGGACGGATCAAGGTTGCGACGGAGGCGGAAATGACGAAACTGAAGCAACACGCTCAAAGAGAGATCGAGAGTGCTGCTAAAGCTGCGGTTCAGGGGCTACGGGAATTTGCCGCCCAGCAAAGCGTGAGTCTGGCTGAGCAGTCGATAAGGCGGGATCTGCGCACCGAAGACGATAAGCGGATCATTGCTCTGAACGTCGAGCAGCTGGGGAGGAGCGGGCATTGAGTTCGCAGACTGTTGCGCGCCGTTACGCAGCCGCGCTGGCGGACGTTCTACTGGCGGGGGGATCTCCACGTGAGGTACAGGATGAATTGATTGCTTGGGAATCAATGATCCAATCGAGCGAACTGGTCCAGCAGGTTTTCAGCAACCCCACTGTTGCCTACGGGCAGAAACGCGCGCTGCTCGAGGAATTGATCAAACGGACGAAGGTTGAGCAGCCTACCGCGAATTTTCTTAGAATACTCATAAGGAACCAGAGACTCACCGGACTCGGGGAAATTAATAAGCGACTTGCCCAGGTACTGGACGAACGGTCCGGTGTGATGGCTGCTCACGTGACTACTGCGCGTCCGGTTTCTGAAGAGATCAAGAAATCTCTCTACGGGCGGCTGGCGACGATAACTGGAAAAGATGTGCGGTTGAGTTTCGCAATCGATGAGACTCTTATTGGAGGGATGGTTACGCGAGTTGGCTCGACCGTCTATGACGGGTCAATCCGTAATCAGTTGCGACAGTTGGAACTAAAAATGGCGGGCAAATAGCCAGCAGAGGGCCCAATCAGGCCTTCATCAAGTCGAGCGCTGACTGGCGAACGAAGTTTAAGGAAGCACAATGGAACCGATTAGAGCAGACGAAATCAATGAAATAATTCGCAAGCAGATTGAGAATTTCGAAGTCGGCGTAACCGTGATGGAGGTGGGCACGGTCATCAAGGTCGGCGACGGAATTGCTGAGATCCACGGGCTTGAAAAGGTGATGGCGGGTGAACTGCTGGAGTTTCCCCATGATGTCCGCGGGCTGGCCTTGAATCTTGAAGAGGACAAAGTTGGAGCGGTGTTGTTTGGTGACTTCCAGACGATAAAAGAAGGTGACGTGGTAAAGCGGACCGGGCGCATCATGCAGGTCCCTGTGGGCGATGCTCTGATTGGTCGCGTGGTAGACGCGCTCGGTAATCCCATCGACGACGGTGGGCCTCTGGTCACGGACACTTACAGTGCCATTGAACGTGTCGCTCCAGGTGTCGTGGATCGCCAGCCGGTAAAAGAGCCTTTACAGACGGGGCTGAAGGCCATTGACGCAATGGTGCCTATCGGTCGCGGACAGCGCGAGCTGATCATTGGGGACCGTCAAACCGGCAAGACTGCAGTGGCGGTTGATACCATCATCAATCAGAAGGGCAAAGATGTAATTTGCATTTATGTGGCCATCGGACAAAAAGCCTCGACGGTGGCCCAGGTAGTCAAAACGCTGCATGACTTTGGTGCCATGGAGTACACGATCGTGGTTAAGGCCACCGCCTCAGACCCGGCCGCGATGCAGTTTCTCGCGCCCTACTCGGGAGCGGCTATGGGGGAGTTTTTCCGCGACAACGGCAGACACGCTTTGACAATTTATGATGATCTTTCCAAGCAAGCAGCCGCCTATCGTGAGATTTCGCTGCTGCTTCGTCGCCCACCTGGGCGAGAAGCTTACCCCGGAGATGTCTTTTATCTCCACTCGCGGCTGCTCGAGCGGGCAGCGAAGTTGTCCGATGCAAAGGGAGGCGGTTCATTAACGAGCCTGCCGATCATCGAGACTCAAGCGGGAGACATTTCGGCTTACATTCCTACCAACGTCATCTCAATTACGGACGGACAGATATTCCTCGAGGCTGACCTTTTCAATAGCGGTATTCGTCCCGCCATCAACGTCGGCAACAGCGTCTCGCGCGTAGGGGGCTCAGCCCAGATAAAGGCTATGAAACAGGTGGCCGGAACGCTGCGCATTGATCTGGCGCAGTTCAGGGAGTTACAGGCTTTTGCTCAATTTGGTTCTGATCTTGATAAGGCCACTCAAGCACAGCTCGCGCGGGGCCAGCGCTTAGTCGAGATATTGAAACAGCCGCAGTACCGACCAATGCCGATTGAGAATCAGGTTCTGGCGATCTGGGCGGCGAGTAATGGCTTTACAGATGACGTTGCGGTTGAGGACGTGCGTAACTTTGAAGCGGAACTCCTCAAGTTTATTGAGAATTCACATCCGGGTCTCTTGCAGAGCATTCGCGAGAAGAAAAAATTGACCGACGAGATCAACGCAGATCTTCAACAGGCTTTGAAAGACTTTAAGGACATTTGGAATGAAAGGGCCCGCGATGCTGGATCCGGGGCGCGCTCTCAAGTTACGGCAACAGCCCCGGCACCTGATCTGATGCCGGCCGGAGCGTAGTCCACTACAACCCACCGATTACCAAGCTATGCCCAATCTCCTGGACATTCGACGTCGTGTTAAGTCGGTTAAGAATACGCAGCAGATCACCAAGGCCATGAAAATGGTCTCGGCGGCAAAGCTCAAGCGTGCGCAGGATCGCGTTGTGACCGCGCGTCCCTTCGCGAACAAAATGATGGAGGTGCTTAGTGAGCTGGCCGGCAGAACCGACGAGAGCTTCCATCATCCACTACTCGACGTGCGAGGCGACGATCGATACCTGGTGGTGTTGATCACCGCGGACAAAGGATTGTGCGGCGCGTTCAATACAAATCTGATCAAAGCGGCCCAAGCTTTCATTCGCGAGCATTCCGGTAAGCGGGTTGAGATCCTGGCCGTGGGTCGCAAGGGCAGAGATTTTTTCCGTCGTCGAGATTTGATACTGGCCGGCGAATTTGTCGGGCTTACTGGCAAAGGCCGGGTCGACTTTTCTGAGGCGATAGAAGTGGCCCGCGACGTGATCAAACGCTTCACGGAAGACCAAAAGATTGACAAGGCCTTCATCATCTACAATGAATTCAGATCAGTGATTCAACAGCGCGTGGTTGTAGAGCAACTCCTGCCCGTGTCGCGTGCGGGCTCAAACGCTGAAGAGTCCGCCGCCCCCGGTCAACTTCTCACACTCGTCGATTACATTTACGAACAACCGCCCGCCGAGATCTTTAGCCGGTTGCTTCCACGTCTGGTAGAGACGCAAGTCTTTCGAGCACTGCTGGAATCCGTGGCTTCTGAGCAAGGCGCTCGAATGACCGCCATGGATTCCGCCTCAAAGAATGCCAGCGAACTAATTGAATCGCTCACGCTAAACATGAATCGCGTACGACAGGCAGCCATCACTAACGAGATCATAGAAGTCGTTTCGGGCGCAGCAGCGCTCTAAATGTGCTCCGTCGGGAATGCGGTCGAGATGGGAAGCAGCTTTGGGCGGCTTCCCATTATTTCTTAAGGACTTTGATTCGCAGTGCGTTAAGACTCGCAATGGAAACTCGATCAACGCGAGAATGGATCTGGCGCTATGCTCCACTGATCATCTGGATGGGCTTCATCTCTTTCGCGTCGACGAATGAGTTTTCCGCCATCAACACCTCCAGAGTCGTTCGACCCCTACTGCTCTGGTTATTTCCAAACATCACTGAGGAAAGCATCAGGCTGGCGCATTTCCTGTTGCGAAAAGCAGCGCACATCACTGAGTATGCCGTCCTGGGCTGGCTGGCGGCACGAGCCTTTACAGGTTCTTCACGCGAGTTTCTGCGGCGATGGCGGTGGATCGCCGGCCTCCTGCTAATCATGCTTCACGCGTTACTGGATGAATACCATCAGAGCTTTGTGCCCTCGCGCACCGGTTCTCTTTATGACAGTGGCATCGATATCGCCGGTGGATTAATTGGGCTAATTGGCTTTGCCTACTTCCGCCGTCGCGCGCCGCTGGCAATTTCAGACCAGGGCAAGGGGCCATAAGCGGACATGAATAGTCACGAAATTACTCAGCGCGCTTTTCTCGCCGCCTGCTTTGTGTAATATTTGCTCCAGGGCGTGGCCCCCCCCTGAACATCGTGAGGCCCTAACCCGTATATTAACGCGCGGCGAAAACTAACTGCCGCTCAAAGGAGAGACAACACCGATGGGAATTCTTGACGCCATCCGCTCGCAGTTCATTGAGGTAATTGAATGGCTAGACGATTCTGGCAATACGTTACTTTACCGTTTTCCCGTCCAGGGCCAGGAGATCAAGAACGGGGCGCGACTCACCGTGCGGGAATCGCAAACGGCGGTCTTCGTTTTTCAGGGACAGATTGCGGACGTTTTTCCTCCCGGTCTTTACACCATTGACGGCGGCAACACGCCTATCCTCACCAAGCTCGGTGCCTGGAAATACGGTTTCAACTCACCTTTCAAGGCAGAAGTCTACTTTGTAAACACTAAACAGTTCACCGATCTGAAATGGGGAACTCCGAATCCGGTGATGATGCGGGACACGGACTTCGGCATGGTCCGTTTGCGGGCCTTTGGCATCTACACAATCCGGGTTGAGGATCCGAGCTCTTTTATTAAGGAGATCGCCGGAACCAATGCTCACTTTGTGACTGAAGACATCGAGGGACAGTTGAAGCGCACATTAGTTAGTGGCTTCAGCGACGCTTTGGGTGAGTCAAAGATTGCGGCCCTCGATCTGGCATCCAACTATGACGAGCTGTCAAAGTTCACCCGCTCGAAGCTGATCGAAGAATTCAAGACTTTTGGACTGGGGTTGACGAAGTTTGTGATTGAGAACATCTCGCTTCCGGCAGAAGTTGAAGCGGCGATGGACAAGCGGACTTCGATGGGTGTTATCGGAGATGTGAACAAGTATGCTCAGTTTCAGGCGGCCGACGCAATGCGCGATGCGGCCCAGAATACTTCTGGCGGCGGAGCAGCCACGGGAGCCGGACTGGGAGCTGGATTCGCCATTGGTAATGCGATGGCCGGAGCCATGACGAGTGCGATGAACCCGAAGAAGGATGATAGCCAGGAGGCACCGAAGGTTGCCTGTACCAAATGCGGGGCGTCGAACCCGGCGGCGGTCAAGTTCTGCAATGAATGTGGCACAAACCTCGAAGCCGGGACGCAAACTACTACATGCGTCAAATGTAGTGCGAAGCTCCAGCCTGGCGCGAAGTTTTGCGCTGAATGCGGAGCCAAGCAGGAAAAACTGAAGTGCACTAACTGCCAGGCGGAGCTAAACCCTGGAACGAAGTTTTGCAATGAGTGTGGCACCAAGGTAGAAGCGGGCTAATCGACGACCATACCAGGCTTAAACAAAACACGACTAAAAGAACTCGCTCGAAAAAGGACCGGACGTCGAAGGCGTCCGGTCTTTCAAATGCAGGAAACTCAATTCTCTTGTTTTTTGGAAAAGCCCGAATTTCCATTTAGAGGGCCAGTGCCACGCCGCTGTTCATGACGCTTTCATTCAGTTCACGCTCAAAGCGACCAGACCTGGGGAATAACGCGAATATATTCGGAAGGTACAATTACTCACCCTCGGAAGCATCTCGCGGAAGCGGAGCAGAGACCCCAGGTGGGCTGCTAGCCTGGGGACCCCGGTTGATCCGGCTACTGCCCTCTGTTTTCTCTCCGGCTTCATTGGCTTGCGGCCGAACGGTCCAGTAACATAAAATATGAATCAAATTTCGTGCTATCAGAGGACCGCACACCATGCTAAACATCGGCCGCGACATTCATTCACTTTCGGACTTTAAGCGCAAGACTCCTGATTTTATTGAGCAGTTAGAGAAGACGGGCGAGCCTGTTGTGCTAACGATCAACGGGCGAGCAAAACTGGTCGTGCAGGACGCTCAGAGCTATCAGCGGATGCTCGAGTTGCTAGACCGCGCAGAGACCATTGAGGCGATACGGGAAGGGCTGGAATCCGTCAAGCAGGGAAAAACCATGTCGTTAAAGCAATTCGATAGGGAGATGCGGAAGAAGTTTCGTGCTTCGGAAAAGTAATGAAAACTTATCGCCTTGAGCCTACGGACAAAGCTTTAGTTGATGCAGGAAAAGCGTACTTTTGGATTCGTGAGCGGTCAGAAACGGCCGCGCTTCGTTGGTACCAGGGGCTATTGAAGGCCTTTCGATCTCTGGAACAGAATCCGCTTCGCTGCCCCCTCGCAGCAGAGAGCCCCTTTTTCGAGCAACAGATCCGACAACTCATCTATGGAAAGTACCGGGTGCTCTTGACGGTGGAAGGCGAAACGGTGTTCGTGCTTCGGGTGAGACACGGGGCGAGGGAATACCTGAAACCAGAGGAAGAAGACGATGAAGAATGAGAGCCATTCTTCTGACAGTGAGGAGCTTGTGATCAGGTTAGAAATGCTGTTCAACTACAGACAGTGATTGGCGACAATTAGAATTTGAACCGGGAAAAACAATTGACGCCGGACAAGACAAAGAAGTTGAAAATAGCGGGCGTGGCGACCAAGGGGTTATATCTCCGCAAATACCCGTAGTACTGCATCAGGACGAAGGCTTGATTGAAGAAGCCGCGTTTGAACTGCTCGTTTTCCAAAACCCTGCGGAACACCGCCGGGCGCGTCTCAGTCCCCGCCCTCAACCCGGCAACCAGTGCGTCGCGCTCCGACTGCGGCAGCGGATACGCTGCCACAAAGAAGGCCCTCTGCGCGAACCGCAAGGCTGGGAAGAAGGAGAAGGGAGTAATTCTTACTGAGTTTGGGGAGTTGACGGGGTTTAAAACGGCAGTTTGGCGCGGATTTTCTCCACTCCCTCCAAAGTCCAGACTTGCGCTTTGTTCTTTAAAGCCGTGCTGCT
>CAZVHN010000424.1:0-8549 GCA_964626895.1 uncultured Chloracidobacterium sp.
CCACCGAAGGCCGATACATTGAACGGGCAAAGTGAACCGGGGTCATCAGCAGGTGACCAGGTGATGCGCGGAGGCAGACGGCAGGAGGCAGACGGCAGCTGGCAGGAGCAGGAGGCGGGATGCGGGCAGCAGGTACGCGGCAGAGGGCGCAAAAAAAAACCGGAGGCCGGTATTATCCTGCCTCCTGCTCCTGCCGTCTGCCTCCTGCTCCTGCCTCCTACTGCCTTCCCTGACCGGGCCACCCTTCAATAACCGTCGTCCGTCCTATGTACTTTGTCTACAGCCTGCTACTGACCCTCGGCTTTCTGGTACTACTCCCCCGCTTTCTCTTTGACGCGTTTCGGCACGGCAAGTATGTGGCCGGATTTCGGGAAAGGCTGGGGTCGCTTTCCGCAATCGAGAGCCAAGGCCGACCAATTGTGTGGATCCACTGCGTGTCGGTTGGGGAGTCTCAGGCCGCTCGGCCGTTGGTGCGCGGTATACGACAACGTTTTCCCGACCATGTTCTCGTAATATCAACGACGACCCTAACTAGTCAAAACCTTGCCCGTGAGCTTTTCAAAAGCGAAGCCGCAAAGGTTTGTTATTTTCCGTTCGACTGGCGCTGGACGGTTCGGCGCGCACTCAAAGCAATCAACCCATCCGCCGTTCTGATCATGGAAACCGAGCTGTGGCCGGGCTTTCTGCGCGAGTGCCATACACGGCAAATTCCGGTGGCTATCGTGAATGGCCGGATTTCCCATCAATCTTTGCGCAGATACAAATGGATAGGCGGGTTTGTCTCGCGGGTTCTCGAATGTCTTAGCGTCGCCATAATGCAAACGGAGGCTGATGCTGATCGAATTCGCAGTCTCGGGCTCCCTCCCAGCAGAGTTTTCGTTTCGGGCAATCTGAAATTTGACGCCGGCACAATGCCCTCCTCATATTCACTGGCTGGCGAACTCCAACAACGGTTCAACATTGCCGACGAGGCGCCATTGATTCTCGCCGCCAGCACTCACGCTCCCGAAGAACGCGTGATGCTGGAAGCCTTTCAGCGCCTCAGAACCGGGTCATCTCAAAAAATCAGGCTATTGCTGGCACCGCGCCACCCTGAGCGCTTCGCAGACGTTGCTTCGCTGCTTGAGAGCTCGGGATTGACCTGGACCCGTCGCTCGAATCTGGCGAGTCCAGTCGATCAAACTTGCGACGCAATTCTCCTGGATACTATCGGCGAGCTCCCGGCCATCTATTCCCTGGCCGCTGTAGTTTTTGTAGGCGGAAGCATCGCGAACAATGGTGGGCATAACATTCTCGAACCTGCGGCGGTAGGTGCGGCAATCGTCACCGGCGCACACACTCAAAACTTTGACGGCATCGTTACCGTCTTTGCCAAAAACCAGGCGATCATTCAACTGCCGTTCCTGTCCGACGAACAAGCTGCTAATGCCCTGGGGAACGTGTTTACAGAACTGCTAACTGACAAGCAACGGCGACGTGAACTCGGGCAGCGGGCGAAGCAACTGGTTGAACAGAATCAGGGGGCAACGAAGCGCACCTTGGATCTGCTCGATTCTTTGGTCGTGAGCAACCGCCACTAACCGGCAACCGCTTGCGCTTTTGGTTCTTGAAACTACATGAGCTCGATTTCCAACGTGATGCTATTTCCTCTGAGCGCACTCTACAAAGCTGTGACGCAAACACGACTCGCTGCGTACAACAGGGGTTTGCTCCCAGTCACTAAGCTTGCCGCTCCAGTAATAAGCATCGGGAACCTAACTACCGGCGGCACAGGTAAGACTCCTCTCGTCGAGTGGGTGTGTCGATCGCTGGCGCGGAAGCAAAAAAGAGTATGCATCCTCACGCGCGGTTATGGACGCCCCAACGCCGGCTCTCGAGTGGTCGTTTCAGATGGCTTCACTGTTTTGACCGATGCCGCGGAAGCCGGCGACGAACCCTTCTTGCTGGCACAAAACCTAACAGGACTCGCTGCCGTGATCAGCGATCCAAATCGTATCGCCGCCGGCAAGTGGGCTATTGAAAACCTCGGCGCTGAAGTTTTTGTTTTGGACGACGGTTTTCAGCATCTTGCGCTGGCGCGCGATCTCAACATCCTCACAATCGACGCAACCAACCCCTGGGGCGGCGGAAAGCTCTTGCCAGCCGGTAGACTGCGTGAGCCTCGGTCCGGTCTATCTCGGGCTGATTGTGTGGTCGTTACGAGAGCCGATCAGAGCGATGAGCTGGTCTCGCTAGAAACGGAGATTCAGAGACTCATTGGCTCTCGTCCTGTAGTCAGGTCGGAAATGACAGTCAAAGGTATTTCCAGGATGAACTCCGAACGGCCAGACGAGCTTGTTTTTCTGCCTCAGCCAGCCGCCGCGTTCTGCGCGGTTGGAAATCCCGAGTCGTTCGTTGCACTACTGCGGCGCGCCGGAATCGATCCGGTGTTCACTCGCACTTTTCCGGATCACCACCAGTACACGCAGGCGGAAGTCGACTCTTTGATTCAGGAGTCTAGAAAAGACGGTGCGCAAAGTATCATCACAACAGCCAAAGACGCGGTAAAACTACAACAGAGCAAGTTTGAGCTCCCGTGTTACGTGCTGAACATCGAGATTTCGATCGAAGAGGAAGACAAGATTATTCAAATGGTGGATGCCGCCGTAACGTGATTTCGGTTGCCGGTTATCGTGATGGTGGGGCTGAGGCGTCCGGTGGTTTGGCACTTGGCTGGGGCGCCGGCTTGTTGCCGGGCGGCGGTATCGGTGGTTGCTCGTTTGTGTTCACCCGATTGGAAGGGGATGGCAGGAGAACATTCGCCTTCGGCGGCTTGTTCGTATTCTGGTTTGAGTTTTCGTCCGCAACATTTGAGTTCGCGTTGCTGTTGGGAGAAGACGTTGCCTCGGCGTTCGCGTTGGCATTGGCATTTGCGTTCTCATTCGCATTAGTCACCTGGTTCGTAGTCGTCCCACCCGAAGGAATATCCTCTTCAGCTTTTCCTGTAGCCGGAGGTGAAGGTTCTACTGCCCGACTGTTCGGGTCAGCCACGAGTCCCGGTTGAGACTGATTGTTGTTCGCCGGCTCGGAGCCACTTGTAAACGCATATACGACTATAAAAACGAGTAGCAGACCTGCGAGCGAAGGAATCAGGATCTTCCATAGATTTGGATTGCTTGCCGGCGAAGTTGCGTACATCTCGTTCGTTCGCGGCGCGACTACCGACCTGTTCTCAACTCTTGGCCGCACCATCGTTTCTTCATCTGGTTCCGTGGCGGCGCGCTCGGCAGTCGAATGGGTGGGAACAACGATCCGATGACTTGCAGAGGTCGTGGGCACCGGAGGCGCTGTGGCCGCTTCCATACCCGCCGCCATGGTCAGGTCTTCAACTAAGTCTCCCACATGTTGGTAGCGATCATCCGGGCGCTTGGCCATTGCTCTTTGCACGACGCGTCCCACGCCCGACGGCAAATCAGGTCTTTCCTGCAAAACGGAAGGGACTTCGTGCTGCAAGTGCTTCATCATGATTGCGGTTGGCGATCCGCCCGTAAAAGGCACGTGCCCAACCAGCATTTCGTGGATGATCACTCCCAGCGAATAGAGATCGGAGCGCGCATCGACTTCCGACGTTTGCGAACACTGCTCTGGTGACATGTATTGGGGGGTGCCGATTACTAGATCCGGCGCGGTGAGACCGGGATCGTAGGCGCCGGATGGCTCGGTAACCTTGGCGATGCCGAAATCCAATACCTTTGCGTAGTCAGGCCCAGCGGAATTCAACAACATGATGTTATCGCTCTTCAGATCCCGATGCACTATGCCTTGCTCGTGGGCCGCATCCAACGCCCCACCCACCTGCCGGATGATTTCGACCACTCGCGGCAGTGGCATTGGGCCTTCTTCTCGAATGATCTCTTTGAGTGTCTTCCCATCGAGATACTCCATCACCAGGAAGACCACGCCATCTTCGGATTCTCCGAAGTCGGTAACGCTCACCGCATGAGGATGAGAAATCCGAGATGCAGCTCGCGCCTCCCTCGAGAAGCGCGCAACTATCTTTTCGTCAGCTGCCAGGGCAGGCCGCAGCACCTTAACTGCCACGGTCTTGTCCATCAGAACATGTGTGCCGCGATATACGGCGCCCATGCCTCCTTCATTAAGACGTTCGTCGATTCGGTACTTGCCGGCAAGGACCTGGCCAAGTAAAGAGTCGCCAATCTTCTCAAGAGCGACACCGTCAGAAGGACAAAGTGTGGTGGTGTCCGGATATTTCGCTCCGCACTTCGGACATGTTTTCATTGACGGATTGTGCCTCGCTGCTTCCTGTTCGGGAGAGATGTCAGCGTATCACACAGCTTTCGAGACAAGCAAAGACGTGTGAAAAGATCAAAACAAAGATGCGAGCGAAGCTGAAAAGCCCCGCTCGCATCTTTTCTTAACGCGTAGGTTCAGCAGGCTAGGTTTTTACGAACACAATAACCAGCGCGAACAGAACCAGCGATTCGATCAGCGCCAGACCTAAAATCATCATCGTCTGAATTTTGGCGGACGCGCCGGGATTACGGGCCGCCCCCTCGCAAGCGGCGGCGCCGATGCGTGATTGGCCCAATGCGCCACCAAACACCGCGATCGCAAAGCCAACGCCGGCGGCGATTGCCTTGAGTCCAGCCGAGTTGTCCGCTTGCTGCACAGGGGCTTGTGCAAGTACGGGCATGGCGGTCATCAGCATGCCCACCAGCGCAAAGAAAAGGATCCTGAGTTTTCTCATCGACGTTTCTCCATCTGAAGTTGTGCTTCAGAATGATTGGGTACAGTTACAAACCGAAAAGAAGTCAAAACTGGCTGATATGATTTCGCCTGCATCCGGTATCCACCGCCCCTCGAACAACGGCGCTCCAGCGAGACAGACACTTCCTGCTTCAAAAAGCGAAGCTATGACTTGCTCAGTAATGCTTCATCCAAGTGAGGCTGCACCTTGCGGTGACTATGTTAGCGATCAACGTACCCGGCGCATTTGCCGGAGCCGCTCGAATCGCGCTTCGGTATTACTGCTTAATGATGCCATCACGAAACAGCGAGCGCCTCATGCTGTTCCAGGCTAGCATGGCCCTCGATGTCTTGCTCCCCATGCTCGTCGTGTTCTTCATGCGGTGCATGCGATACTTCGCTTAAATAAAGTTGCGACAGCAGGATAAAAACAAAGGTCTGCACGAACGCCACAAAAACTCCGAGCGGCAAGAGCAATACCGGCAAGAGCCATTGCGTAAAAGGAGCGTAGATACCCGCAACCGTGCTGGTAACCTGTTCATCGGCAAATATGTTTCCAAACAGACGGATGCCCAAGGAGAAGGGGCGGATGAGGTTGCTGATTACTTCAATCGGAAAAATCAACCACGAGATCCACCAAATCGGGCCAGCCAAATGCTTCAGGTGTCCGAGAATCCCATTCTCTGCGATGCCCACGTAGTTGTAGTAGAGAAATGAAGTTAGTCCGAGAGCGAAGGTGACGCTGGTTGCTGCGGTCGGCGACATAAATAATGGGAACAGACCCATCAAATTAGAAACCAGGATCAGAACCGCGAAAGTCATCACAATCGGAAAGTATTTCAGTCCGTGCGGGCCCACAATGTCCGCGAGCATGTCGCGCACGGCCAGCACACCCAGCTCGAGAGTTTGTTGTCCGTGCCCCGGCTCTTCCGTTGACAGCTTTCCTTTGAGAATCCAGATGATGGTTACACTCAATATGCAGGCGATCACAAACATCACCGTGTACCAGGGAATCGCTGTCTCGGGGCTATATGGCCCAAACACGGCCTCTGGCGTCGTGTGAAATTTCGCAAAGAACGATTTCCAGAGCGGATACGTGTATTTCATCTCGAAGTCGTATGCCGCCTGGCCGAAGTAATGGTTGACCAACTCCACGATGATTGGCGTGTGGTGTGCAGCTTGCTCCGCCTTTTCGCCATGCTCCGCAGCCTTGGCAGTCTCCAGCAACCAGAACATTAATTGATTTCCTCTCGATGAATGATTGCGAAATAAATCTCTCTAAAAGCTTCAACAAACAATGCCACTACAAAACTGCATAGCCCCGCCACAGTTGCGGGTAATGAGACAACATTGAGCTGGTATGCAGCGAACACAATTGTCCCAACCACGAAGTAGCGCAGGACATACTGAACCAACTTAATCTGAGGCTTTGTGCCCTGGCCCAGGGCAAGATCGAAGCCGGCTGAAAGGGAGCTCCGCAGCCAGTAATGGTTAAGCAACGAAAGAACGCCGCCTACCAGCAATCCGGTGGTAATTCGCCAGGGTGCGAATGGTGCGCTGATAATAGCGGCTAACCCGACTGCCCCTGCCATAGTGCGGAAAATACGCTTATCGATGCCGTTGTTAGCCGCGGCCGAAAGCGCGCTCCCGCTTTCATTGTTTCCAGTTTCTTTCATTAGCGAAGCGGGTGATTTTACACGGGCAAACGGCGAGTTGTCGAGTTAGGAGCCTGAAACTCCATAGCAGTAGCCCGACTGTTAAGGACGGCCCGATTATGATCTCATACTCACTGAGTCCGCAGCGGACGACTGACAGTAGCCCAGCACTTGAGTGCTGGGCCGGATGTTGTGGATTCTCCTAGTCCGTGAAACGGACGGCTGAAGGAGACCTCAATCATGATTGATCCCAAGAATGGTTCAGTCGTCCGCCAAGCCGGACTGGATGAGGTACGGACTATTGAATCCCAGCACTCAAGTGCTGGGCTACTGTCAGTCGTCCGAAGCGGACTAAGAGAGCCAAGCCGCGCTCCTACCCATGACGCGGGTTAGTGCTCACTATAGCTTCGAGGTCAGCTTTACAAACTGGTAGAAGCCCACAACGGCGCCCAGCACCAGGCCGGAAATCATTAACCAAGGTGCGGTTTCCAACCAGCGATCAAGCAGCCAACCGACACCACAAAGAAACACTACTGAGACAAACAAGGTCAGACCCGCAGCATAGGCAATCCCCATCCTCCGATTAGTTTCCGGGTCGTTGCCACTGGCCACTTGATTATCACCAACTTTCGCGTGTCAGGAAGTTCTTCGGCAGTTCGTAGAGCAGAGCACGGCGAGAATGGCGCATGGAATCGTGAATGAAGCAAACGTGCGTGCACCAGCAGGCCTTGCCTCCATCGATAGCGTTCAGTTCCACTTCTCGCTCATGCGCAGCCCAAAGCGCGCCAAAGTCATAATCAAAATCGCTGAGGGTCGCAAACTTCTCACGCAGCTCACAAGCGCGCACATCGCCGTTGTAGTCGATCACAGCCGTGGTCTCACCGGCCGTACAAGGGAAAGGCCATGCAGTCGGCGTTTCAAAGTTCGCGTGTTGAGTTCGGTAGTGAGTTGTGATCGCGCCGACGTAAGCAACATTCTTGACGAACCGCTTGCTGGCGTCGTCATCGGCGAACATTCGATCACCGTAGCGCTTGGTCAATCGCGAGACGAACGAATACATGGTGGGGAGTGACTCAGCCGGCACCTCTTTAATCTCGTCGCCTACAGGTGTTTCACCCCGGATGATGTTGAAGTATTGACCGTCCAGTCGGAAGTTCTGCCACATGTATTCCGCAAGTTTCTCGATCTCGGTGTAATTCTCCGCACACACGACTGTGTTCACGTTGAGTCGAAAACGATCTGTGTATTTTTCCTTCAGATGATAGAGCGACTCGATGCAATCCAGAGCCTTGCCCCAATTTCCCGGCACTCCCCGAATGCGATCGTGAGTTTCGCCATAACCATCGAGGGCGACGTTGAGATAGAGATCGAGCCTGGGATGCTTGCCGAGAACGTGGTCAACAATCTCATAGACTCGTGATTTGAGCAGCGCGTTGGTGGGAATGATGACGCGATTGACGCCGTTGTTGGCAACGAACGTATCGATAATCCTCGAGACGTCGCGGCGCAGGGTTGGCTCGCCGCCTGACAGCCATAGGTCATTGATCGGCGGCATGGTAAGCGAAACCTTCTCAATCTGAGCGAAGGTCATGTCGCCCGGATTATTCAACTCTTCGTGGTAGAAGCAGGTTTTGCAGAATGCGTTGCAGCGCGAAGTGACGAAGAGGATCACGGTACCCAGGCGCAGCTCACGTTTACTGTCTCGCAGAAGTTGCACTAGTTGTACGGCTTTATTGGGCATCTTAGAAGTGGTACAGACTCTAGTCTGTGAACTTGTCTGAGTGGTACTTGATTCGCACTACCATCACTCGAACTCACAGACTCAAGTCTCTGCCACGAATGATGACAGCTTCAGTTGGCGATTTCAATTCGTACGTGATTCCGCGCCACTCAATCCGCCGCGAAAACATGGCGGCAATACCGTTATAGAGAAAGAGTGCCGACGTTATCGGCCAGAGAAGCAAATGAGCCGGCAGAGTTCTGCTCAACTCCCTGCTGTACTTCGCTAGCGGCAGATGCACCGCCCGCAACCGGATGTAACCCTTAAGAGCGCCGAGGACGAAAATCACCCAAAGCAGCAACAAGTGAAGCCAAAATGACCGTCCCAGAAGCGCCCGCAGACTCACCAGCACAATGCCACCGAAGAAA
>CAZVHN010000425.1:0-4326 GCA_964626895.1 uncultured Chloracidobacterium sp.
CCAACGCGGCAATCACCGCTATGCCGATCAGGACGTAATAGACCAGAGGCGGAAGCTGATACGTGAACAGCATCACGCAGGCGCCACTCAAAACGAAAAATACGACCGAGAGGTTGTAGAGCAGATTGTCTACGACCAGTGCAGGAACGCCATAGGTAAGCGGGATGCGTTTCCGCAGCAGCGCAACCTTCGTCGCTTCGCCCAGCAAGGGACCGGTAAATGTGAGAAAGCTGATGGCCTCTCCACCTAGCCGGGCGGCGAAGGCTTGCATGAAGCTAATGCGGCGGTGTTCGGTGGGTACCGCGGCCCGCATGGCGATGGTGCGGAAGATGTGACGCAGACCGCTTATCCCGAGGAGGAAAAAGAAACCGAAGCCAATTCGCAGCAGGGCGTCGAAGATCGGTTGAACACCAACCCGATTTATGACAAAAGCCAGTAGTCCAAGGCCGAGGAGGAAGGCAAGAACCTGCAGCCAGATGAAGGAGCTACGCGAACGATCGGGGGCGGTGGGCCCGGACTCATCGACGAGATCTTCCAGCTCGTCATCTTGCCAATCGTTTTCTTGAGAGGTCATCAAGGTTGCACTCGCAGCAACCCGTGATTATGGGTTGCACTCGTCATGCACCCGGTCGCTACCGCTCCCGGTTCTGACAAGGCATCAAGGAGATGTGCCTGCTCCAGTCACCGCGACTTTCTGGGTTCCCGCAGCGCCGGGGAGGATCTCTTTAACCACGCGTCCAGGAAACCTTCGAAAACCTTTGTTCCACAAAACAGGAAGGGGATGGCTATCATCGCGTAAATTTCCAGTTATCGCCAGTATGGTGGGGACGAAACTCAAACTGTCATACGGTTCCTCAACTACGGTGGCCCGCGGCAGATGCGTCTTCTCACCACCGGCGAGCATGAATGTTGAATGGGTCGAGATGCGGAAGAATGAGCCATGGTTACCGCCGGGATTAAATCCTCGCACGTCGAAGTTCCAATGATTGTTGGCCACCAGCAGAAGATCGGTCTCGATCAATTCGCGTTGTCGTTTCAGCAGACGACGGGCCAAACGCTCATCCTGGGAGATTCCGGGCTCGTCCCACTCGAGTCTCTCAATCGGATGACGGGCAAGTTCTTCGTAGAGTCCAATCAATCCGTTGGAGTATTCGGTTCTGTGTAGTGCGCGAAGCCATTCGACTTCGGTGTGCCACTCGTTAAGCCATGACTCCCGTTCTCCTTCAGGGATTGCGAGTTGTTCATCCTCAAAAATGCGTAATGGCAGACCCGCTTGCCAACGCACGGCCTCGAATTGAAGTTTGCCTTCCGCATCCTGCGTCAGGTTTTTGATCGGCAGGTAGCGGAAACTGAAGCCCCCTTGATGATCTTGACGGGCCAGGATCAGCGCCTGTTTCTCGCGACCGCCATGCACCCAAATGACATCCGGATTAAGCGCTCGCTCAGGCAGCAGTGGCAGAACGAGTTGAGAGGAAATGCGGGTGGCAATCATATCAATTGGCCGGGTGGCCACGCCGGGCTGAACGTTATTCTTCACCGATACATCGTGGAGCAGAGAGAAATAGTTGACCCGCACAAAGCTCTGCTGCATATCCAGTGAACCGTCAGGCTTGAGAATCAACCCGCCGGGAGCGATGCCCACGATGTAGTTTTGCAATTGGTGAATGCTATTGCGTTCGCCCATGGCATTCTTCGCGATTAGGTCGCTTATCTTGAGTTTCCCCGGGGCGAAGTTTTCCCGGCTGAGCGCCAAGAGGTTAGTCAGTATGCGAGCGTACTCCGTGTAGCGCTTCTCCTGGCCCAGCCATCGATCTAACTGCGCGAAAATGCGTTTCACTTCGTCGTCGCGTCCGGCTTCCAGATCTTCTTTGGAAAACTTCTTAGGCTGCGTTGCCCAAAGCTGGCGTTGTTGCTCTATTCGCCGGCGCAACACAACCAGTTCTTCCATCAGTTCAGCCAGATTGGTTTGCCAGCTCGCACGCCGCGGGTCGAGGGTATTGAAAAATGCGTCAGTCAGCGCGTGCCGGAGCGGCGGCGACAGATCTTTGCGCTGGAGTTGGGTCAACAGTATCTGGAGCAGATTGAGGTCACTATCGCGCAAGTGAACCGAAGCTCGTTCGTTGCCGTCAAAATCGAGTAGCGCTGTTGGATAATCGGTGCTCTGGCCTTTCAGGTAATAGGAGTCTCGCGTCGTCGAAGTAATTAGCGGAACCAGGGGATAGATGCTCTTGATGGAATAGTCGAGCAGTAGCCTGCGTTTAGTAACGAGGTGATGTCCTCCACCCGCCGGGCTGGCGAGTAACTTCACGAGATTGTAACCCTGGCTGTAGACGCGTTCATCGGTATTGATGCCGTGGTCAGAAATCAGGATCAACGCGGTTTCATCGGCCGTCGACGACTTTTGAATTGCCGTCCAGATCTGGCCAACCGCGGAATCGATCTGTTTCAAGACAAACGTGTGGGATTCGCGATCATTATTGTGGTGAGCGACGTGGTCGAAATCCGTCATCACGAGCTCGGCATAGCGGACCTTGGGGTCGTCAATCTTCTCCAGCACATCTCTCAGCAATTGCTCGGGAACGGAGTTTCGGATATCCAGTCCCATGGTCCATTCATCAAATAGTTCCTTAGGTCCCCGCTTGAATTTATTTTCCAGACTCTTTCGAAAGGTGATTAGTCGTCCCCCGCGCTGAAACAGAGACATGCCCACATAACGCTCCTGGTGCGGGTAGGCATCTGTAAGCATCGGAGTGGCCAGAGAATCGAGCACCTCGACCACAGGCATGTCCACTCGAACGCCGCCTATTCGAGCTATGAAGAAGGGGATGAAGTTCAGATAGTCGTAGGCTTGAAGCGTGTAGCGATCAAATTCTACGTTGCCCTTGATCTGAAGGTGCTGGCCCGTCTCGAGCAAAGACCAGGAAGGCGCGGAGAGACTCAAACCGCGCACGTAAAAGTTGGCGAGCCGGGTACCTCGTTGATAAAAGACATGTTCGATCCAGGGAAGCTGGCTCTTGCCCGTTCGTGGGTCACGTTCGCGCACCAGGCTGTCAACATAAGCTGGAGGCAGTCCGTCGCACTTGATAATCACAATACGCTTGGCCTGCGCGAGACCAGGAACGGCCGAGAAAAAGACCAGGGCGATAGCCGCGAGAAGAGGCGACGAATATAGGATTGCCGATTTGCGATTGCCAATTGTCGATTGGCGAGTCACGGATAGTTGATCCATGCTTACCGTTGCTCGACTCTGTCTGCGCCAGTTTTATTTGCCGACGCGGCCAGGGGATCCTCGGTGCCGGCTTTGTTCAAATAGGAAACGACTATCACTTTCCAGGCTGGATCGAGACGCGTGTCCTCGGAGAGGCGCAGCAGTTCATTTTTGGCCCTGCGTGAATTCATCCGCGAAAGACTATCCAGACACGCACGACGGGTATCACTGTCTTCCGTTAGCATAAAGATTTTTGCCGCAGCGCTCGCAGCCCCCGAATCAGCTTCGGCGGCATGCTCGGCCAGAAACTGCAGCGAGCGTTTCACCTCGTCGAGATTCCAGGCAACCTCAACCGGCGGTGTTGACTTGCCGACCTTTCGCAGAAAACGCGTGTGGTATGACAGGCGGCGGGTAACGTCCAGCCTCGCCTCCATTTCCGGGGTCGCCTTTTCACGGTGTGAATATTTCCCAAACGAAAGAATGTTCGCCACTCGCAGGAGTATCTGAGCTGGTCGTCCGTGCTCCAGGGGCACCATCTCGGCGCGCCGATCTCTGTCGAGCTTTGCGGCCAGGCCGTCGGCTCGCTGGGCATAAGCCATCAGCGCTTCGTACTGGCCTCTCGCAAGCCTAGCTTCGACAGCAAGATCGTTTTCCAGAGGATTCAGCGAAACCTTTTCCAGCCGCTCGTCTATCTGATCACGAAGCTGGGGGTTCAGAGAGTCGTTCAGGGACAGCAGTAGTTTTAGTTGTGAATATGTTCTCAGCCGCGTGGGCTGATTGATGTCCATACCGCGTCTGCCGGTAACGAAGTCGAACAATGTTCGACCGAGGAAGTACGACAGATCGCCAAAAGGCGAAAGTGCCAGCACGTTTTTGGTTACATCCTCCAACACGCGCCGCGACATCTCCCGCTTCTTGGGATTCAGACTGTCGCGGAAATCAACGAGCAGCATCGGAATCTTGGGATTGTCGAGGCCATAAAGAGCCAGCGGGATCATTTCCACGGCTCGAGCGCCGGCTGTTTCCGCAGTAACCGGTCGGTTCTCAGCGTCGAAATATCGTGTCTCTGAGTAACCCTTCCAGTTCAGCAGTCGCTTATCTGACCAGGGAGCAGCAAT
>CAZVHN010000426.1:0-3562 GCA_964626895.1 uncultured Chloracidobacterium sp.
GCACGCACTGAGTTCATAGTTACGAACCACATTGGCGTGCATCCAATGGCTCTGGCCCACTATCCGAAGCTGAAAGATCAGCAGGCTATAAAGCAGATTGCAGCTCGCATCGGCGAGGAAGACCCGCGCGAGTTCTTTGTCCGTCGGTTCAGCGAAGGCGTAGGACGGATTGCGGCTGCGTTCTATCCAAAACCGGTAATCGTTCGCACCAGCGACTTCAAAACTAATGAGTATGCGCGTCTGTTGGGCGGCAGTGAGTTTGAACCGGTTGAGGAGAATCCGATGCTCGGTTTCCGCGGCGCTTCGCGCTACTACGATGCGCGCTACGCTGAGGGCTTTGCACTCGAGTGCGCAGCGCTGCTGCGTGTCCGTCGCGACATGGGCCTGACCAACGTCAAGGTCATGATTCCTTTCTGTCGCACAGTCGCCGAAGGTAAGCGCGTGATTGTGGTCATGGCAGAGCACGGACTTAAGCAAGGAGAGGATGGGCTCGAAGTCTATGCGATGTGTGAACTGCCCTCGAACGTCGTGCGCGCCCGCGACTTTCTTCAAGTGTTCGACGGCTACTCGGTTGGCTCAAACGATCTGACTCAGCTTGTGCTCGGGCTGGATCGAGACTCTGGTACCGTCGCCTATCTCTTCGATGAGCGCGATGACGCCGTGCGAGACATGATTGCCCAGGCAATTGAAGCCGCAAAGAGCGCTGGCAAGCCAATTGGGATCTGCGGCCAGGCGCCCTCCGACTATCCGGATTTTGCGAGTTGGCTGGTTGAGCAGGGCATCACCTCAATCTCGCTCAATCCGGATGCGGCCATTAAGACGCAGTTAGTGATCGCGGCAGCGGAGGGAGATTCCGGGTGCGAACAAGCTGTGAAGCCTGGCGTGCCGTTGGCTGACTTAAAGGCCAACGCCGCAGCCAATCCCATGTGACGTAGAGGTAACGAGTCCGGCTTTGCCACCTCCTTAGAAACTCACGACGCTGGGATCAATTGATAGCCCATCGCAAGTGCTTGTTTTTGAATACTATGGAGACGACGTTGTTGATATTTCTGTTCGTAGACTGTTTGACCAATTTCGACGTAAGCGGAACCGTGTTTGAGTAGCGAGTAGTAGAGCACGGCGAGCTTGCGGGCAGTGGCAGTAACAGCTTCAGCCGGCCCGACTCTGATTCTGATGCGTCGATAAAAGGCGCCGAGAGCGGTCTTACTGCGAGATAAGCTGGCGGCGCCAATGCGGAAAGCTGCCGCGGCGCGATTAGCACTGCGTTTGGTTTTGCGACTCAGCACTTTACCATTTGATTTTCTGGTCCCTGGGCATAAAGCGAGCCAGGAGGTGAAGTGCTTCTCGCTGCGCCAGGGGGTCATGTCAAAGCCGACTTCGCCAGCCAGAGTAAGCAGGGTATCGGCACCAAGACCTGGGAGGTTGAAGAGATCAACGCCGGTCATTCTATAAAGTTGCCCCCGCACATCAAGGCCACCGCGCAGGCGGTCTCGGTTGCGAACCGACTTGTCTCCCGGCGGCGGCTCTTCGTCAGTGCGATTTGGTTGGCTGCCAAGATAACGTGCGATGGCTGCTTCGCACTCGGCAATCTTGGCTTGATAGGTTTCATATAAAGAAACCGCTTGGCTGAGCGCAAAGAGATGCTCTTCGCGATAGTTTCCCAGCAGCGATTTGGCAATGGTAGCGGCCGAACTGTGACAACGCTGGTCGCGATGGCGGGCCAGGACCTTTGGATCACGCTCGCCGGCAATAATGGCGTTGATGATCTTCATCCCCGTGACCCCAGTAATGTCTGAGACGACGTTATGTAAGAGTAGATTCATTTGCTGCAGCGCTTTCTGCATGTGTTGAATGTGCATCGAGGAAGCTTGCACCAGCATTTCTCGCTGGCGCATATAGCCGCGCAGCACACAAACCTGATCAGGGGGCCGAAATGCTGCCGTCAACAAGCCGTAGGTATGAAGCTGTTGCAGCCACTGACAGTCAAGCACATCTGACTTGCGACCGGAGACATTCTTGACCTGCCGCGCATCAACCAACTTTACTTCAAAGCCGCGCTGTTCCAGCAACTCGAACAGCGGGATCCAATACACGCCGGTTGATTCCATCGCCACGCTGGTAATGCCGCACTTCGTCAGCCAGTCAGCCAGGGCGTGGAGATCAGCGGTGAAGGCGGCAAACTCCCGCACTGAAACTTCGTCGCGCCCAGCCGGCACTGCAACTACATGCCGGTCTGAGCCGATGTCAATGCCAGCGGCATTCAGATTCACGTGCTGTAAGTGCTCCGGTAGATCCGTCACTGCAAATTGCTTTCTTCTCTGCTTGCGTCGCGGCATCTTTTGTCCCTCAACTTTGTCTGTGATGATTAAAGTCACAGGCGCAGGGGACGAATATCGCAATCTCCTTAACGGGATCGTAACCACTCGAAAGAATGACTACGTCACCAATGGTATAAACGCCAACCCTGAGACCAAACTGATGTACGGGCACTTGCTGCACCAATCGGCAACCGGCCTTCACGACCTGTAACTACCGTCATGCTAACATTGCTCATTCGTTCGTCAGACATGCTCAGGGAAGTTTCATACTTGTATACGCTCGGCGCAGCGACGAGCCGATCAACTGATGTGAGGCGGCGGCTTCTGCGGAAAAACAGCCACTCATATTTCTGCTCTCTTAAGATTAAGCGAACCCTGCGCTTCGACTTCGCCGCCTGATGTGAGGCGGCGACTCTGCCTCGCCGTAATAGCGTTTTTTGATCTTAGGGCTATGCCCAGCCAGGGGCGCAGCCCCAATAATCAGAGGACAGCCTTGACGGAAGGGCAGAGCCGCTTCCTCACATCGGGCGGCGAAGCCGGTACGAAGCGATCCCATCAAAGGGACGCTAGATCGATGTCTAGTGACATTCGAAACTGAGGTATTTGAACGTGCAGGAAACGCCGTGGTTGAATCGGATTTTCATTCCGGGAAGAAACTGCGCGCTCCACTCGGACGCCATCGTTAGTTTGGTTTGAAGGGTGAACGATAACTTCCGCTCCTTCCTCTAGGCCGCTCTTGGAACGCAAGGTATGCACTTGGACTTGGACCTCACTCATCTGGTAGATCTCTGAAATGCCGCGTGCAACAAACGGGGGCTCACGGTTCAAGGATCGTTCTGCATGGCTCGCAGAGGCGTCATTGCTCTCCATGAACAACCCATTGTCAAGATTCACCTCTGCTGAGAGTTTCGGAATCGCCTTCAGCATTACAGTAACCTCGACGTTGTTTGTCTGAACCATTTGTTTTCACTCTCCCTCAAGTTACTGCCGCGCTAGGAGTTCTTGGCTGTTAACTTTCATCATTCTGAGAAGATCGCGTCGCGCCACGATGCCGACAGGCTTTCGGTCTTTAACGACAGGGATGCGGTTAATGTCGTACCTGAGAATCAGTTCCAGGACCTCCTCGATTGAGTCATTCTCTGTCACGGTAACGACACTCGTGCTCATGATCTCCCGGGCAGGAATATTCCTGGTGCCGCGTATAGCTCTTCAGCGTCCTTGCCCAACCACGTGCCGAACAACTG
>CAZVHN010000427.1:0-5262 GCA_964626895.1 uncultured Chloracidobacterium sp.
TTGAGGCTTTCGGCCGCGTTGCCGAAGGAAGAGCGAAGTGGACGGATGAACTGGTGCTGACGAAAGAGAAGATAATCCGCAGATTACGCAGATTCAAAATACGACCGAACAACACACGCGCGTTACCGAACAACCTTAGTGCTTTGAGCTAATAGGTCTCTGTTCTCAATCTGTGAAACAAGAATGCAGAATCTGGTTTTCGAAGCTAGAATGAAACCACCCTTTTGCGGTCGAGGCCGCGCTGGGAAATCCGCGCAATCTGTGGATATTCGGCGGGGCACGATTGCAAGCCAGCCGGTGAATCACAATTGTCTTTCGAACTTCATCCTGCCTTGAACGGCGCGCGCGCTTGCATCTTCGACGCGGGCGGAACGCTTGTGCATCCGGATTGGCCCCGTCTCTCGCACATCGCGGAGAAAGTGTCGGGTCGAGCCTTCGAGGCACGCGAGATGGGCCGTGCCTTCGGGGAAATGTTGAGAGCAGTGGGAACAGAGATGCAACGCGAAGGCTTCGTGCCGGCAGACGACATGAAGCGCCCGCATTGGACGTTCCGGAGGATGTACGGCGCGCTCGGTCTCGACGAGGTAACCTGCGAGAGCGTGGTAGAACAACTGGACGGCGCGCATCTCGAACTGCACTTGTGGTGCGGCGTCGACTCCGAAGTGCCGCGCGTACTCGATGAGCTGAAGCGACAGGGTCTGCTTCTCGCCGTCATCTCGAACACCGAGGATGGGCGGCTGATTGACTCGCTGGATGCGTCGGGTATCACAGACCGTTTTGACCTGCTCGTAGATTCGCATCTCGTCGGCCACCGCAAACCCGACGCGGCAATATTCCGGCTCGCGCTCGAACGTCTCGAACTTGAGGCAGACGAGGCGGCCTACGTTGGAGATTCCTATGTGCACGACGCACTGGCGGCGCGGGCGATCGGACTTCGCGGGATTCTGCTCGACCCGCTCGATCTGCACCCTGAAAGTGTTTGCCCGCGTGTCAGATCGCTGAGCGAGTTGATTAACGGCTGAGGTCAAAAATAGAATTCATGCCCCCTTTGTCTTGGCAGCAGTAATGACTGTGTGAGGACTCCGAAAGGGCTTACGGTAATTTGCAGGTCAGGAAGGGTGGCTTGCCCTGGCTTTCTTAGTCCGCAGCGGACGACTGACAGTAGCCCAGCACTTGAGTGCTGGGCTTGCCATCCTGAATTCTCAGAGTCCGTGAAACGGACGGCTGAGGAACACCTTCACCGATGAATTGACCCTATCAACCATCAGTCGTCCGCCCCCGGCGGACTGGATAGATATTTATCAACGACCCAGCACTCAAGTGCTGGGCTATTGTCAGTCGTCCGCTGCGGACTCAGAGCGCCGCGGCAAGCCACCCTTCCTGCAAGTTAGCGGGGCTTGAGCCATCCTTTTGGGGTTCTGCTTGAACAATGCGCGCAATTGATCTTGTCATCATTTTTGGATACCTGATAGGCATTGTCCTGTTTGGGGTTTGGTTTGCCCGCAAGCAAAAGACGACAAAAGACTACTTCCTCGGCGGCCGTAATGTTCCGTGGTGGGCCATAGCCGCTTCTATCGTCGCGACGGAAACATCGACCATAACATTCATCTCGGTTCCCGGGATCGCGTTTGCGCGGGGCGGCAATTTCCAGTTTCTACAGCTCGTGCTCGGCTACATGCTGGGGCGCATAGTTATCTCGCTGCTTTTCATCCCCTCGTATTTTCGCGGCGAGCTTATGACCGTCTATGAACTACTGGAGCGACGTTTTGGTAGTCGCATCAAGATGCTCGCAGCATCACTCTTCGTTGTGATGCGAAACATCGCCGATGGCATTCGGCTACTCCTGACGGCGTTTGTACTAGCTGCGGTTTACACCGCTTTTCAACCGCAGGCGAACACCGAAACCATTGTGATCGGTTCGGTAATACTTCTGGGCGTGGTCATGATCATCTTCACTTATTTCGGAGGAATGGAGGCAGTTATTTGGGTCGAGGTGGTGCAACTAGGAATCTATCTTGTTGGCGCGGCAATGGCGGGACTTGTTCTCATCATGGCCATCAATGGCGGTTGGAGCCAGGCTATTGCACTGGGAGAGCAGTATCACAAATTTGATTTCATTGATTTCGGACTCAGGCCGACAGGCTATGCGTTTTCCGTTCCGTTAACGACTCACACTTTTAACTTCTCGTTGCCGATTGACCTTACGAAAACGTACACGCTCTGGGCTGGACTCCTTGGCGGATGCTTCCTGACAATGAGCACGCACGGCACTGATCAGTATTTGGTGCAACGATATCTTTGCACAGACAAGCCGCGACGCGCGGCAACCGCGCTTCTGTCGAGTGGCGCAGTTGTGTTTGCGCAGTTTGTCGGGTTTCTATTCATCGGCGTTCTGCTGTTCGCCTTCTACCAGCCGTACAACGACCCCCTCTATACGAATTTTGCTGAAGCATGTGTACGACTACAGCCTGCCTCTGCAGCTAAGTGCTTCTCCGATCCGTCGTTTGCGCAAAGCGCAAGCGCGACCTTCCCCTTCGCGAGCGGCGATCGCGTGTTTCCCGACTTCATAACTAAGTTTATGCCGTCTGGTTTATCTGGTCTGGTCGTAGCGGCGATTTTTGCCGCAGCGCTTTCGTCCTCGCTCAATTCAATCGCCGCAACGGCAGTAAACGACCTTTACAAGCCCTTCAGACCCCGCCGTGATGACAAACACTACCTGCGTGCGTCCCACTGGTTAACGTTGCTATGGGGCATTGTCCAAATCGGCGTCGCGCTGGTAGCTATGCGTCAGAATCGCTCAGCGCTCGATCAAGCATTGTCCGTAGCCTCCCTGATTAATGGCCCGATACTAGGTGTGTTTCTCGTGGGGACATTTCTGCGTCGCGTTAGCGAGCCGCCGGCGCTTCTGGGGATGCTAACAAGCATGGTGGTGATGACATACATCCGTTTCTGGACTCCGATTGCTTGGACCTGGTACGTGCTTATTGGAAGTATGATAACTTTTCTGGTGGCCTGGCTGGCAGGGTTTGCTTTTGCCCCTGCCCCGCACGAACGTCGCGACGAGCTTTCGCGCACCAGATGATGGAACGTCAATAGGGCCCAGTTATTCTAATTTTGTATGAAACAAAGCACCTTGTCCCCATTCCACTGGTTTAAGTCGGTATTTTTCTTAACCGCCTTGCTAATTGCCCCGCTGCCCCGAATGCAGGGGCGCGAAGAAGCGCAAGCTCAAACGACAACGTCGCCCAGCGAAGGCGTCTTCTATGCAATCCGGGATAATGCAATCCCGGCGGCGAAAGAGCCGAGGCCATATTCCTCGAAGGCAACGAAAGAAGCTTTGAAGTGGGCGGACAAAGAGCTGCGGCGCATGTCCATCGAACAAAAGATCGGTCAACTTATCTCGGTTGGTATCAATGCTACGTTTCTCAATCAGGATAGCGACGCATTTCGCGTTTTGAAGCGGCAGGTTGAAGAGAACCACATAGGCGGAATGATTCTTTTCCGGGGTCCTGTCTACGAATCAGTGTTTCTGGTAAATCGCATGCAACAGCTGGCCCGTTATCCACTCTTGATCTCAGCCGATCTCGAAGCAGGGGCAGGCATGCGCTTTGACGACACCGTCAACTTTCCCTGGAACATGGCGGTCGGGGCCACCGGCAATCCTGATCTGGCGCGCCGACAGGGCGAAGTCACGGCGCGTGAGGCCCGGGCACTGGGAGTGCAACAGGTCTTCGCGCCGGTGGTCGATGTGAACAACAACGCCGCCAACCCTGTCATCAACGTACGATCGTATGGCGAAGACGCGGCGGATGTCGCTCGCTTTGCATCTGCCTTCACCGTGGGCGCCCAAAGCGCCGGGGTGATCGCCACAGCCAAACACTTTCCCGGGCACGGTGATACGGCAGTTGATTCGCATCGCGGCCTGCCCGAAATTAATGTGGGCCGCGAGCGGCTGAACACCGTGGAGCTGGTGCCCTTCCGCGCGGCGATCGATGCGGGAGTAGGAGCGGTGATGGTGGCCCATGTGGGCTTACCTCAGATCGATCCTACGTCAGTCAAGCCCCTGCCGAGGGAGAAAAGAATCGGACCGATTGATACGGATGAAGCCGGCGAGATCATCGCCGAGAGCGCTGCCATTCCGGCGACGGTTTCGCCGGTGATAGGCAAAATCTTGAGAAACGATCTCAAGTTTGACGGCATGATTGTCACTGACGCACTCAGCATGAGTGGCTTGACCATCTACTTCAACCAGGATGAAGCGGCGGTTCGGGCCCTGGAAGCGGGCGCGGACATGTTGCTGAAGCCTGCGGATCCGGACGCGGCTTTTCGTGGCGTGCGCGAGGCAGTGCGTAGCGGCCGTTTGACAGAGAAGCGAATTGACGAATCCGCGCGCCGGCTGCTGGCGGCGAAATACGATCTTGGACTCATCAAACAACGACTCACGCCGCTCGATGAGATCGATCGTATCGTTGCCAGCCGCGAAGTCGGCACGCTGGCACGCGAGATTGCCGAGCGCGCGATCACGCTGGTGCGAAACGATGACAATCTGGTGCCGCTGAGTAACCTAAAAGCCGATGCGCGCATTTTCAACCTGGCCATTACCAACGGAGACGATCGCTTATGGATCGCCAACACCTTCGCGGGAACGATGTCGCGCTCCGGTCGCAGGCTCGAAACCATGGTGCTCGACGAGCGCTCCTCGGAAATGGACGTGCAGAAGGCAATTGAAAAGGCAAAAGGCGCGGACCTTGTATTTGCCTCGCTCTATGGACGGGTACGAACCGGGCAGGTTCGCAGTGTGGGCTTGCCGGAGCCCGGAGCGCGGGCGCTATCGGCACTAATCTCCGGCAAGAGACCGATTATTGGACTTAGTTTTGGCAATCCCTATTTGCTCCAGAGTTTTCCGGAACTGCGCACCTACATGGTTGCCTATGGCGACATGCCGAGTTTGCAGCAGGCGATGGCTCGGGCTCTACTGGGACAGATCGATATCACCGGAAAGTTGCCGATTTCTCTGCCTGATCTCTACCCGCGTGGCACAGGGATTCAATTGAAGGCGCAGGTCCAGTAGGGACCCGGATTGCGTTGATCCGCATTTCGGGCGGTAGAGACTGTTTGAAGATTCAAAGAGGACCTACAGTAATTTGCAGGTAAGGAAGGCGGACCCTGTCCCCGTCTCAAGCTTGAAAGCCACTCAGCAACGCCTGGGAGTTTGAGGTTCTAACCACGTGTAAGCCGTGTAAGAATGCCCTTGGGAGGGTG
>CAZVHN010000428.1:0-2807 GCA_964626895.1 uncultured Chloracidobacterium sp.
GGTTCCATTGGCTACCGCAAAAGGTTCTGTGTTGAGTGGCACCTGCGGGGCTGAGTGCTGGGTTCCATTGGCTACCGCAAATGGTTCTGTGTGTTGAGTTGCTCCCAGCGGGCTGGGTGTTACTCGCGGTTCCTTGGGAGATAGATCACCCGGCGTAGATCGGAGGACGCGCGGTGAACGGTTGCGCTCGCTCGTAGGCGTCGGCGAGTTTGAAGAGCTGTGACTCGGACCAATATGGTCCAAGCAATTGGAACCCGATAGGCAGTTGGTCAGCCGAGAGTCCGCAAGGCACATTGAGGCCGGGGACGCCTGCCAGATTAGCAGTCACAGTGTAGACATCATTGAGATACATCGCGAGTGGATCGTCGACCTTCTCACCCAACAGAAAAGCCGGCGTTGGCGAGGTGGGTGTGATGAGAGCGTCGCAGCTCTGGAAAGCTTTACGAAAGTCCTCGCGCAGAAGGGCGCGTACCTGCTGGGCCTTGCGGTAGTAAGCGTCGTAGTAGCCGGCGGAAAGGACGTAGGTCCCCAGCATTATCCGGCGCTTCACTTCCGGCCCGAATCCCTCGTCCCGTGTGCGGCGATACATGCTACGCAGTTCGGTCGCATCCTCGGCGCGAAAGCCATAACGTACCCCGTCGTAGCGAGCAAGATTCGAGGAGGCCTCGGCAGTGGCGATGATGTAATAAACAGCAATGCAATACTTGGCGCGCGGCAATTCAACGTCTACGATTTCCGCACCGAGATCCCTGTAAATGTCAATCGCATTCTCCACCGCAGTTCGTACACCCCCATCAAGTCCTTCGCCAAATAGCGCTCGCGGAAATCCAATGCGCAAACCCTTAATGTCGCCGGTTAGTTCTGCGTTGTAGTCAGGGACTGGAACGTCAGCAGTGGTGGCATCATGCGGGTCACGGCCGGCAATCACTTCCAAAACCGTGGCCACGTCGCGAACACTGCGACCGAAGACACCGACCTGATCCAACGAGGAAGCAAACGCCACCAGACCATAACGAGAGTTACGACCGTAGGTTGGTTTCAATCCGACAATGCCACACAACGACGCCGGCTGGCGCACAGAGCCGCCCGTGTCCGAACCCAACGCAACCGGCACAATCCCCGCGGCAACAGCCGCTGCCGATCCGCCTGAAGACCCCCCGGGCACACGGCGTACGTCCCACGGATTCTTGACCGGTCCAAAAGCAGAATTCTCATTCGAGGAACCCATGGCAAACTCATCGCAGTTCGTCTTCCCAATGATTACCGCTCCCGCCCCCAGCAGTCTTTCAATAACCGTGGCGTTATAGGGTGGATGATAGTCACCCAGGATGCGCGACCCGCAGGATGTCTGCATTCCGCGAACGCAGATATTGTCTTTGATGGCTATGGGCACGCCGGCGAGCAAAGAAGGCGTAGGAGTTCCGGCCGCGTTCGGAGAACGGCTTTCCTTTTGGACTTCATTCGCGCGTTTCAACGCACCTGTGCGATCGATTTCGAGAAATGCATTCAGCGTTTCGTTTAGTTTCTCGGCCGAGTCTACGGCAGTTTCCACTACAGCACGTGCGGTTGTTTCGCCGCTCGAAATTCTTGTCCTCAGCAAATGAATTTCGCTTTTGATTTCACTCGCCATGAGCGTCGATAAGAAACCCTCTGGTTATTAGTCTGCCCTGAGACTGCTTTTTGCCTACTGCTGGGAGCGCAGGCGTCCCGCCTGCATACTGCGCCAGCACGCCTACGTTGCCAGCCACTCAAGCTCGGGGTTCGCGCCGCTGGCGCTCATTGCAGGCGAGACGCCTGCGCCCCGGCTGCTTACTGCCCACTGCTCCCTGGCCCTACAGCACCTTGGGTACACGGAAGTGGCCCGCGGCCGCATCCGGCGCTTCTGCGAGCGCAACCTTCTGACCCAGCGAGGGAGCAACCACGTCGTCACGCGCCGAATCGGCCCGTTCGCCTTCCGGTGTCAAACCGCCGAGCGCGGGTTCGACGTCACTGGTGTCGAACGCACTCAATTGTTCAACGTAGGTGACAATCTCCGCCATCTGGGGAGCAAAGACTCTCAGCTCTTCACTTGTGATCTCCAGATGCGCAAGCTGAGCAATCTTCTCTATGTCGGATTCATTTATCGGCATGAATTGTATTTAGGGTTGACGGCTTTAGATTCGCGATTTGTCCAACCTGTTTATGCAACTGATTGCGGCGCCAAGGAAAGCCCGGCGCAAGTCTTGGTCCTTGATTTCAGCAGCAGCCGTTACCAATTCCACGGAAACTGTCGCGGGATCAAACTCTCGACGAGTCCGGTTAGCATATTGTGGGCCGCGCGCATTCGCAACCGCATTTGGATCCACGCGAAAGTCGATAAAGGTCACTAAGGGCTGACCCAAAATTGAGTTCAGACGGAAAAGCAATTGACCGCTCAAAGACTGTAGTTGTTTCTGCCATGTTGTATCGGCAACGCCAATGACCAAAGTCTTCCGGTGAAGTCTGAGTGGCACGGCGTGATGGCGCAACCCTTCGCCGGCTGCATGCTTCCAGGCAGCCATGCAAGCGGCCTCTGCAACTTCCGGCGAGTCGCCGGCGGCTTGCAGTATTTTCGGCAGCGTTTTGATCAGGTTGTCCATGGTCTCAATCTGGCAATGGCTCAGTGGAGCTTGAGGTCCGTTTACCGTGTTGACTAATCCTGAAGGGATTTGAGTCAATAGCCGTGGGCGAGCGTTGCGCGACGCCCACGGAGGATCGGAGAAAAGGTTCCTGACCCTGAAAGGGTCAAACAATGCCCTGGGAATGTGACCCCTTCAGGGTCAGGCGAT
>CAZVHN010000429.1:0-3276 GCA_964626895.1 uncultured Chloracidobacterium sp.
TCAGACTCGATCCGAATATCGAATCGCTCGTAGATGTCAGAGCAAAGTACGGAAGACAGATTGACGAAATCTATGGTCGCGAAAGTACTAGTGGCGAAGGAAGACTTGTCCGTGGCAGCCGCTGGCCCATTCTCGTGGCAACATTGGTCATCACCCTGGGCTGGATGCTGACTTTGCTACCAGCAGGACCGGGCCCGGAGATTACTCAGGCGACTCAGTTAATCGACTTCTTTATCCCGCAAAGAACGGCAGTCACTTTCGGTTTCCTTGGCGCGTACTTCTTCATCCTGAATACGGTGCTGCACCGGTATGTCCGTGCTGATCTCAAGCCGAAAGCCTACAGCAGTATTACGGTTCGTATCTTTGTCGTCATTATCCTGGCTTGGGTCATTGGACTGCCATTTAGAGGAGGCAACCCTTGGGAGTTAATGCTAGCTTTCATGATCGGAGTTTTCCCCGAGAGCGGCCTGACTCTTATTCGGGAATCCATCCGCAAACAGACGGGGCTGGGCATCATCGTTCGTCCCTTCCTTCCTAGTACAAAGGAGAAATATCCGCTCACTGACCTGGAGGAACTTGATGTGTACGACCGGGCACGATTATTGGACGAAGGCGTTACGAATATCGAAAGTCTGGCGCATCACGACCTAATCGATCTCATGCTGGAAACACGCATCCCGGTGCCTCGCCTGGTGGATTGGATTGACCAGGCCATCTTGTACCTCCACTTGGAATCTGACGCGGGAGATAAAGAACCGGGGAAGGATAACGGTAGCAACGGACAGGAAACAACCAATAGTTTGGCCCCCGCAGAGATGCGTAGACTACGCACTTGGCTGCGCGGAAATTTCGTCCGCACCGCTACTGACTTCATCGCGGCTTACGGCGATGGAAAAGGCCCACTAAATGACGATCTGAGCGAGGAAAAGCAAAGTCAGCTTGCAGTATTATTGGTGACGCTCAAAGACGATGAATGGCTTAGTTACATCCTCCATTGGCGCAATTCCAGTGGCGTCAAGGTGGAAGAGCTCGACGCCTCCATGGGCAAAAAGCAAACGGACGCGGCTGATTTTGATCAAGCAGCGGGACCACGCACAGCTGTCGCCTCCACGAAAACCGACTCCCAGTCTGCACAAACCGGGGGCGTGTAAGATGCCAGCGCTGAATTCGGGTGGTGCGCCTGACAACCAGGGATTGTTTACTGTCCTCAAGAAGGGAAGATTGACGTGCAACTAAATCTCAAACCAATTTCAGAAGCCGGGATTGCTGAGGCGATCTCCAAGGCGGAAGTCTATCGTTATTTGAACGAGCCGGGCGAGGCCGAATCGATCTGCCGCGATATTCTTGCGGCGGAGCCGGACAATCAGACAGCCTTGCGTGTCCTGGGTCTGGCAATCACGGACCAGTTTACCGGTGAGGTGTCTGATCGGTATTTGGAAGCCGAACGATTGTTTCGCGGTCTGACCAGCGAGTATGAGCGCGTTTATCACCTCGGTATTCTTCAGGAGCGAAAAGCAAAGGGCCAACTTCGCGCTGGCCGGCCGCCGCACACCGTCTACCCAATCTTCGAAGAGGCAATGGGATTCTTCGACGCCGCGGAGAAGATTCGGCCGCCGAACAACGACGAAGCAATCCTGCGCTGGAATCGGTGTGTACGGCTGCTGCAGAGTCGTCCCGCCTACGAGTGGACTAAAGAGATGGAAGAATTTGACGCCAGCGAAGGCCCGCCGGTGTGATCCCCGCCAATTTGCAGGTTAGGAAGGGTGGTTTACCCCCGCTCGAGCGCCAAGGGCGCGACCGTTTGGGTCATATATCAACTGGCAGATCACCAGGAAGGGAAGAACACTTCTAGCAAGAGCACTCAGGTGAGAGTGGCGAACCGTAGGTTGAAAGCTGAATTAAGCAGTCGCGCCCTTGGCGCTCGAGCGGGGGTAAACCACCCTTCCCGACCTGCAAGTTAGCTGGGCCCGAGCTCAACCTCTCCGCCTTGTTATGCGTTTTTAGCCGTAAACCCTTATGACTCTAAAATTCGGCCCACAATAGTTCGCCTCTTGTTAATAAGCCCTCTCACCATTCGTTTACTAAATGGCAGACGAACTTCAGGAGGGCACCGTGCAGGCAGCCGTTAAAACCTTGAGACCAGTTCCAAATCCTCCGAGCGAGCTTGAAACGCTTTTCCGAGCGCATCACGACCGCGTTTTTCGCAGCGCTCACCGTATTACCGGCAGCGCCGCTGATGCGGAGGACGTGCTGCAAACCATCTTCCTGCGGCTTCTGAAGCGCCAGGATACCCTCGACCTGTCGCCAAATCCGGAAGCTTATTTGTCACGAGCGGCGATCAATGCCTCGCTGGATCTGATGCGCAGTCGCACCCGATCCAAATCGGTGGGGCTGGAAGACGCGGATGCCGGCGCCTTCGAGAGCGCTACAAAGAACCCCGAGGCCGAGCACGTCGATCGCGAGTTGCAGCAACTCATTCGAGAGGCGGTTGCTCGTTTGGGAACAACCGCGGCGGAGATGTTTGTGCTGCGCTATTACGAGGGTTACGAAAATCACGAGATCGCGAAGTTGCTGGGCACGTCGCATCTGGTGGTGGGCGTGGTGCTGCATCGCGCCCGCACGAAACTACGAAAAGAGATTGGGCACTATCTGGAGCAACACGTAGCATAGACTTTAGTCTGTGTTTCCGGTGTTGTTATGAAGGCCCCACAGACTAAAGTCTATGCTACTTAAGAAGGCACTATCTGGAGAACATGATGAACAACAAGAATACAGAATCCATCCTCGACAAAGTGACCGCCGAGATTCGGAGCGAGCAAATCGATTCGCCGGTGGTTAATGCGGCGGCAGAGCGTGTTTGGGCGCGTCTCGCCGCTGAAAACGAGAGTGCGCTAAGAACGGAAACAGCAGTTGATCGAATTGAGAACTGCGACGATTTCCAGTCGCTCATCCCCGCTTATCTGAATGGTCATCTATCTGAAGCGCGCTCGCTGCTTTTGGTGGATCACACACACGAGTGCATTCCCTGCCGCAAGGCTATGAAGGAAGCACGTTCGCGAAGCGTGGCTCCGCAGAAAGCTGCTCCCGCTTCGCGGCGCTACAGTCTGCAACCGGTCGTATTGCGCTGGGGCATCGCCGCTGCACTGGTCATCGGTTTTGGACTGCTGGCGCTGCCCTTCATCCAGCGTTATGCGCCCTTTGGTGGTCCGCTGGAAGCGACTGTGGAGGCTGCTGAGGGTCAGGTTTATCAGATCGCCGACAGCACCAGCACGCCCG
>CAZVHN010000430.1:0-6650 GCA_964626895.1 uncultured Chloracidobacterium sp.
GGTTCCGCACGCCGAAGTCCCTCGGTGCTGGAACGGCTGCGCGCGGTTAAGCGCTGGGCCGCCACGAGGGTCAAATCGTATGTGCGGACGCAACTGCAGCACGCCTCGCGAAGACGCTTCAATCAGAAGTTTCGCGCCGAAGAAGTGGCCGGCCGCATGCCCCTTAACGTGGCTGACTATGCCCGCGTACCGCTGCTGAATCCGGATCAATTAGTCAGTAGTTGGCGAGAGCCTCTTTCACCGCTCGAGGACCAGTATGACCGGCGCATGATTCCACTAGGCAAACGCGAGCCGGGTGTCTATCTGGTTGAGGCGGTGGGGGGAGAACTGAGAGCTTATACGGTTGTGGTCGTAACCGATCTGACGATGGTCGATAAGACGACGCGCGACGGCGAGATGCTCATTTACACCGTGGACCGCAAGACAGGAGAGCCGCGTCCCGATGCAAAGATTCAAATCGTCAAAGACAGAAAGGCAGTCGCCGGCGGAGTTACAGACAGACAAGGGATTCTCAGAACTAGTATCGACAAGCAGCTTCTTAACTCACCCGAGGCGGATGTCGATCCCGCCACTGATGACACTCGGTCCAATTCGTTCCTGATGCTCGCCAATCAGGGCGACAACTTCGCCATCTCCGACCTCGAGTCGTACTACTTTGGTGGTTATCAAGGCGAAGATGAGGAGACCCGGGTTAAAAGCTATATCTATACGGACCGGCCGGTCTACCGACCCTCACACAAGGTCTACTTCAAGGGCATCCTGCGGGCGATGGATGAGCGGGGGAATTACAAATCCATAAACGAGAGCACGGTGAATGTCGCGATCGAGGATCCAAATAACGCCCGCGTATTCGCAAAGGAGTTGCCCCTGTCTGCGCGCGGCACGTTCAATGGTGAAATGGAAATCTCTGAAGAAGCCGCCCTGGGGAATTATCAAATTGTGGCCGAGACGGACGTTGGCACATCCAGCGGCAGTTTCGAAGTTGCCGAATATAAGAAACCTGAATACAAGGTGAAGGTCTCAGCGCCGAAAAAATATATCAACGCGGGCGAGAAGATGCAGTTCTCAGTTAGTGCTCGCTATTTCTTTGGCTCGCCGGTAGCGAATGCCGAAGTGAAATACTACATCTATCGCTCCCGGTATTACGCCTGGGGATACGGAGACGACAGCGATGAGACAAGTGAAGAAACGGAGAGCGACGATGACTACTCCGACGACTATGGTTACGGGAGCGACATGGTCCAAGAGAGTGAAGGGAAGCTCAACGCTAACGGCCAACTGAATGTTGAATTTCAAATTCCCGAAGCCGATGAGAACGATCCCTGGGATTACAGTTATCGGCTCGATGCGCAAGTTACCGACTCTTCTCGTCGCACTTTGAATGGTGGTGCAAGCTTCGTCGCGACCCGCGGCAACACTGTGGCCCACGCCAGTCCCGACCGTTACGTTTATAGCAGAGGTGACGTTGCCAAGATCAGAGTCAAGACCACGGATTACGAGGGCCGTCCAGTCGCTGCCAAGCTCCTGCTGCATTTCATTCAACGTACCTGGACCAGGGTAGAAAAGAAATCCGAGAGCGGCTATTCGTATCCGGAGTATGAAATGCACGAACGTGAAGTTGGGTCGGCCGCCTTGGAAACCGATTCGCAAGGCGCAGCTAGTTACAACTACACGACTTCAGAGGCCGGCAATCTCTCCATCAAAGCAATCGTCAACGAAGGTGGAAGGCAGATCACCTCGGTAGGAGGTTATCTTTGGGTAACTGACCGCCAGCACGTATGGTCTGACTCCGCCTATAACAACGCCGATCACGGCTCCATCAAGCTTGTTCCCGACAAAAAGTCTTACCGTTCCGGCGAGATAGCCCGGGTGCTCGCGATTCTGCCCACTGATAACGCGCACCTGCTGGTCAGCACGGAACTGTCAACCGTTCTCTCAGCCCGCCAGGTGAGCGTGCCGGGAAGGTCCATCATTCTCGAGGTGCCGATCGAAGCGAGCTATGCGCCGAACGTGTTTCTCAATGTGACTTATGTAAAGGACGGCGACATGTATACGAATGATCAGCGTCTCGTCGTTCCGGCGCGCGACAAGATGTTGGATCTTGAAATCATCTCCAACAAGCAGGAGTACAAACCACGCGAAACCGCTTCCTATACGGTCCTCGCTCGCAGCGCTGACGGCGCGCCCGTTTCCGGCGCCGAGGTCAGCCTCGGCGTGGTCGATGAAGCGATCTACAGCGTTACGCCGGATTATTCCGGCAACATTCACCGCGAGTTTTATGGCTTGCGCTACAAGAGCGTCGAAACGCATCTCTCGATCTCGTACGGCTTCACTGGCTACGCCGGTGACAAACCACTGCAACTCGCGAAGAACAAACCTGCGTTTGAGCTTGCCGACTTCAAGAATGAAGGTGACGTGGTTGAGCCGATTATCAGAAAGAACTTCAAGGACACGGCGTTCTGGCAACCGGAGGTAATCACGGGATCGGATGGACGCGCGACCGTAAAAGTTCGCTTGCCCGACAACCTGACTACCTGGAGAGCGACCGCCCGCGGTGTCACTGCCGATACGAAAGTGGGCGCAACGAAGTACAAGGTTGTGTCGCGTAAAGATGTAATCGTGCGTTTGGAGACGCCCAGATTTGTTACCCAGGGGGATACAGTTACGCTCTCAGGAATCGTTCACAACTATCTCAATCGAGACAAGGCAACGCAAATTTCCATCGCCGTGGAAGGCGCGCACCTTCTCAGTCCGGCGAAACAGACCGTAAATATCAGTAAGCAAGGGGAGCATCGCGTTGACTGGCAAGTCTCGGCGCCAAACGTCGGCCAAATCAAACTTCTGGCAAAGGCATTGACCAACACAGAATCAGACGCGGTTGAGCTGTCGCTGGAAGTTGTTCCGCGCGGCCTTCGTCAGATGAAAAACGAGACCTGGACCTCGGCAGACGAAAATGCCGATCGGACCTTCGCGCTCGACCTGCCGGCCAATGCGGACACCCGCGCGCGCAAATTGCGCATCGAGGTTTCGCCTTCGGTTGCCGGCACACTCTTTGGCGCACTCGACTACCTCACCACCTATCCATATGGCTGCACTGAACAAACGATGTCCAGTTTCCTGCCCAATGTTGTTGTATCGCAGGCGCTGAACGAAGTGAAGACTTCATCAATTCGCAACTCGAACGATCTGGAGAAGAAAGTTCGCCGCGGACTTGATCGCTTGTATGCCTTCCAACATGACGATGGGGGATGGGGATGGTGGAAAAACGATCAGAGCGATCCCTTTATGACTGCTTACGTGATCGATGGGCTGACGCTGGCGAAGCATGCCGGTTACCAGATCGACGACAGCCGGGTGCAGCGAGGCCGGGAGAAACTTCAAAAGATGCTCGCAGCTGGAAAGACTGAGTCGGGAACGACCATCGACGCGGAAACCCGCGCGTTCATGGTCTACGCGCTCGGGGAGACAGGCGGAGTCGATGGTACTTATGTCGACAGGCTCTTCACTGAAAAAGACAATTTGCAACCGTATGGTCGCGCGTTGCTGGAGCTGACGCTAAACCAGCGCAAGGAGAAAAAGCGCGCTCACGAAGTTGCCGCCGAGATCGAGCGCTCAGCGAGTGATGACGGCGTCAGTGTTCACTGGCAATCCCGACGCAAAGAAATGCTCGACTTCGTCGAACAGAACGACACCGAAGCAACAGCACTTTCATTGAAGGCCCTGGCTCGCATTAAGCCGGAAAGCCTGCTTCTGCCACGAGCCGCGCGCTGGCTTGTCTCGCATCGTCCCAATAGCTACTACTGGAATTCGACCAAAGACACGGCCTTTGCGATCTTTGGACTAATCGACTACCTGAAAGTGAGTCGCGAGCTTTCACCGAATTACGACCTGGAGGTCTACCTGAATGGAGAAACCGTGCTCGCCGAACACATCTCGTCCTCAACGACTTCGCAAACTTTCGTAGTCAACCGCAAGGCAAAGGAGATCTCCGCCACCAACCAGGTCCGCGTCGTTAAGCGTGGGCACGGAATGCTCTATTTCTCCACTTCAATTGAATACCACACCGGGGAGGAAGATGTGGCGGCGCGTGGATCTTCGGATCTCAACTTAACTCGTGAGTATCTGCGCCTGCGAGTTGTTGAAGATGGGTACAAACTTAAATGGGCGCTGGAGCCGCTTACTGGCGAAGTTCATTCCGGCGATTTGCTGGTGGCCCGCCTTCGTATCAGCGGCGCCAAAGCGCGACACTTGATGATCGAGGACCCGATTCCTGCCGGAGTCGAGCAGCTTGAGAGTGTTGGCAATCTCAATCTCGATTACACCAGCGGCAATAGCTGGACTGATTGGTATAGCTCGAGAGAGTTTCGCGATCAGCGCACCGTCTTCTTCCTTGATTACTTTGACGGCGATGCGACCTTCCAATACGCAATGCGCGTTCAGGTGCCGGGAGAATTTCGCATTGCTCCGGCCCGCGCGGAGTTGATGTATCAGCCAACTACGCAAGCGAACACTACCAGCGGAAGAATGACGTTCCGCGAGAGGAACTAACTATGGAGCGCGGGCATCTTGCCCGCATCCGTCGAGGAGAATCAATGCTGACAGAATCTTTTCAATCAATCGCCACTGCCACACGCCAGCTCCTGAGAAATTGGAGCGTTATGATCGTGCTCGCCGGGCTCTACGCTTCTCTGATCGCGGCGCTCTATCTCTTCGTCACGATTCGGGAAGCCAGCGCGGGACAGGTTGTTCTGAGTCTGGTACTAGCAATCACGGCGCCATTTCTCTTCTTCGTACTGCAAACCGCCGGCGCCAGCCAAACCCGCACTCTCAGTGCCGGACTCTTGTTAAGAGAAGCGCTTAGGAATTCCTGGAAGGTGATCGCAGTCAGCGTGCCGCTTATTGCTCTGGCAGTTCTCTTGACCTATCTGCTAGGTAAGGCCCAGTCGTACATGGGAACGGACGGGCGGGAGCTTTCAGATGTCGCGGCACAATATCACTTGAGAGCGAGCAATGATGGAAGACCGGCGCCCAGTTGGAGTCAGGTAATACTAAATGGCGTTCGCTACCTTTCCCTTGGCCTCGTGCTACCGCTAGTCGCTATTCATCTCTGGATTGCGAGTGTCGGAAGTGATCTCCTGGCTACCATTAGGGCAACGAAGGAGCTGATCGTGGGCGCCTTTGCTCCACCGTCTGTCCTTATATATACAGCCGGCTTCGTGGTGTTTGGAGTTATCCCGTATCTACTTCTCTTTAAACCCATGCCAGCGAGCAAAGCCTGGATGGAGATCACCTTTTTTGTAGCACGACTCCTGCTGGTGTTCGTTCTGACTCTCTTCGGATGGGTCGTAACGATGAGGGCGCTGGCGATCTCCGCGAGTGAGCGACGATCTGATTTGGCGGAGAATTAAGAATGACCGTGGAGCCAGGCTCAAGCTCTTCACTGGGACCGCGGGCGTCTCGCCTGCATCAAGCGACACATCGCTCAAGTTACTGATGAAACTGTCAACTCGGACAACGTGCCATTCTCAGTTGAGGGCAGGCGAGACGCCCGCGGTGCCAGTGAAGAGCTACGTGGCAATTCTATGCGCAGTGGCCGCTTTTGCCGCTGCAATCGGGGGCGTAAAGTCTGCGCGACAGGGATATTGGGCTGCGAATTCACACGCTGCATCGTCGATCGAATCCCGAGAGGAAAGTATCGATCGTGACCTATTAGTCGCTGTAGCGTCGACGCTAGGCAATCGTGAGGGTACCGTCATAGTGATGGATCCGCGCACTGGTCGTGTTCGAGCCGTAGTGAATCCACAGCTTGCCTTTGAAACAGCTTTCGCGCCCGGGTCGACTATCAAACCGTTCAGCACGCTGGCTGCGCTGCGCTTGGGAACGATCGAAAAAGATTCGCGCATGCTATGTCGCGAGCATTACTCTCATGAAGACTTCAAAACCGTTTGCTCTCATCCACGAAGTCTGCCGCCGTTAAAGCCGGCGGAAGCGCTTGCCTACTCGTGCAACTACTATTTCGGAAAACTCGGCGAGCAATTGCCTGATTCCACTTTCAATTCAACTCTCGCTGAGTTTGGTTTTGGTCAACCCACGAAAATCAACCGAATCGATGTCCGTGAGGCTGCCGGCCAATTGCCGCATGGGCAATGGCGTGCGGAAACCGCTTTGGGTGAGGGCGCTCAAATACAGGTCACTCCAATTCAATTACTGACTGCCTATTCCGCACTGGTTAACGGTGGCCATCTCCTGGTGCCAGGGATCGCGCCCGAGGCAGGTTTTGTAGCGCAGCATCAGAGGGAGCTTTCGATCGATGATCAGCACCGGCAACTGATCCTTGATGGAATGCGCGGCGCAGTTCGTTACGGTACTGCTGAGCGGGCGAGGTTACACTCGCTTCCGCTCTATGTCTTCGGCAAGACCGGCACAGCTACACCGATCGGCGGATTTCGCACCCACGGTTGGTTTGTGGGCTTTGCCTCACGAATTAATGAGTCCCCGACGGCACCGGAAAACACACTGCTGGCCGTCCTGGTTTTTCTAAAGCGGGCACATGGGGCAGATGCGGCTGAGCTCGCGCGCCCCATCTTTGAGGCTTATCTTCGGGGACACGGAGACGCGGAGACACGGAGACACGGAGACACGGAGACACG
>CAZVHN010000431.1:0-6234 GCA_964626895.1 uncultured Chloracidobacterium sp.
GCACTGCTGTCGCTTCCCACCGCAGCGCCTTTTTCAGGAACGTTTTGTTCGGTACCGAATCTCTCGGTTTTAGGCTGGATCATGCTTTGTCCGTTTTGAGTGATGTGAAAGCAACCAGGCCGGAGAAGTAACTATAGGGGATCTTGGACCAGTGTCCTAGGGCTTCGCGTCCATCCAGTTGTCTGCCGTTCCTACGTCTACCACGAGAGGCACGTCCAGTGTCACTGCGGACTCCATCTCTCGCTTAAGGATGCCGGCGACTTGCTGGCTTTCATCCGCTGGAGCTTCCACCAACAATTCGTCGTGGACCTGCATCAACAACCGCGACTTTAGACCGGCGCGTTTGAATTCTTCCTCCACGTGCAGCATGGCAATCTTCACAATGTCGCTGGCCGTGCCCTGAATAGGCATGTTTATGGCTTCGCGTTCGGCCGCCTTTCTGATGTTCGCATTGCGATCGTTGATGCCGGGGAGCGGACGGATGCGACCGTAGATTGATCTGACATAACCGTGCTCCCGCGCCCTCAGCGGGACCTCTTCCATGTAACGGCGTACACCCTTGTAAGTGTTGTAGTAATCCGCAATGACTTTCTTCGCCTCCTGGCGGGAGATGCCGACTCTTTGTGAGAGACCCCAAGGTTCGATCGCATAAGCGATGGCGAAGTTAACGATTTTTGCGAAGCGACGCGCCTCTTTGAGCTCTGCTTCGGTTTTGGCGCCAAAAACCAAACGAGCGGTGCGCGCGTGAATGTCCTCACCTCTTTGAAAAGCCTCCAGCATCACCGGATCCTGCGTGATGTGGGCCAGCAGGCGCAGCTCGAGTTGCGAGTAGTCGGCGGAGATGATCTTGTTACCCTGCTCGGCCACAAACGCCCGGCGAATGCGACGCCCCAGTTCCGTGCGAATGGGAATGTTTTGTAGATTGGGATCGCTCGAGGAAAGCCGGCCCGTGGCAGCCACTGTCTGATTCAGCAGGCAATGAATTCTTCCGTCCGCTGCGATTTGATGTGGTAAGGCGTCGGTATAAACACTCTTCAGTTTATCAAGTTCACGGTAGTCGATAATCAGCCGTGGCAGCTCGTAGGTCTGGGCCAACCCCTCAAGCACGGCTTTGCTTGTGGACACTCGACCCGTCGAGGTTTTTCTCCCTGAGAGAATATTTAGTTCGCCCAGTACGTCTCCCACTTGCTTTGGAGATCCGATATTGAATTCCCGGCCTGCCAGTTGGTAGATCTTGATGGTCAGCTTATGAAGTTCCTGCCCGAGGTAGTTCGACAGATCTGCCAGGACCTGCGGGTCGACCTTCAAGCCGGCGCGCTCCATTTGATAAAGCAGAGGGGCCAATGGCAATTCCACTTCGGAGTAGATCTTCTCCAACTTGTTTTCGAGAATGCGTTGGCGTAAGACTTTGGCACTTCGCGCGGTCAGGTCAGCGGCCACGGCGGTTTGCCATTGTGGTTCCGTCCACCCACTCGGCGTCCCATCGAGCCCGTCGACGCCAACTGCTTCGCGGGCCAGGTCACTAAGCTCATACTTGCTGCGATTGGGATCCAACAGATACGCCGCGAGAAAGGTGTCGTCTTTTACTCCTTCGAGAGTAACGTTCAGTTTGGCCAACAATCCGACGGCCCGCTTGAGATCGTGAACGGACTTCTCGATGAGGCCATTGGTTAACACTTCGCGGAGCGAATCGACCGCCGCCTGGCGCCCTTCAACAAACTTCTCCAGATCGACGTACGCAGAGGTTCCCGCTTCAGTGGAGATGGCAATTCCTGCCGCGGCCCCGTAATCGAATGAGCATTGCTGTTCACCGTCGCCAGCCGGCGTCGCGTCGGCAACTGCAATCCCCAAACTCTCGGCATCCCAAAGCCCTTTGACCAAGTCATCGAGCTCGACGCGGTTGCGTACAACTTTGTAATTGAGCTCGGACGAGCTGGCGACTGGAACTACTTTCGCATCGGCAAATTCGCGGGTCAGGTTCGAGAATTCGAGCTCGCGAAACAACTCATAGGCAGCAGCACGATCCGGCGGCCTGGATTTGATCTCATCGAGATTCAGATCAATGTCGAGGTCGACCTTTAATCGCGCCAACTCTCGCGACTGCCTGATCAGATCGGCGTTATCTCGGAGCGATTCCCGGTAGGTCTTGTGCTTCACTTCTTCCCAGCGCTCGAGGGCGTTCTCGATCGAGCCAAACTGCAGGATGATCTGCACCGCGCCCTTAGAGCCGATTCCCGGCGCCCCGGGTATGTTGTCGATTGAGTCGCCCATGAGTCCCAGCAGATCTACAACCTTGTCCGCCGGCACTCCAAACTTCTTTTCTACCCACGCCTCATCACACCACTCGATCGGCGGCACCGGCTCTTTTCGTTTCACCACCTGCGAGTTTTGGCGCATGCCGACAACCAAAGGGTCGCGCACCAACTGGCACATGTCCTTGTCGTTGGAAACGATAACCGCCTGCAGTCCTTTTTCGGCGACCTTGATTGCCAGCGTCCCGATTACGTCGTCCGCTTCGTAGCCCGGCGCATTGATAACCGGGATATTGAATGCCTCACACAGACGGATGATGTAAGGAAGTTGCGAGGCGAGGTCGTCAGGCATCGCCAGGCGGTTTGCCTTGTAATCCGCAAACGTCTCATGGCGAAAAGTTTTCTCCTTAGACTCGAAGATAGCAGCGATGTAATTGGGCTTCTCGTCCTGCAGCAGTTTGCGGAGCATGTTTGTAAAAATAAAGACTGCCTGCGTCACCTGCCCCTTGGAGTTTGAGAGGGGCGCCACCCGATTCGCCATCGGCGCGAAGAAGGCGCGAAAGATGTGCGACATGGAATCGATGAGAAAAACCCGCTCGACTGGCTTACTACCAGCGGCAGCACTCTTGGTTGGCATTTCCTTCGATCTTAGAGAGGGGGTCTCGGAGTGTCAAACCAGCGGCGGATTTCTTATCATGCTACTCGTTGCTACTGTTGCATTCGCTCCAAGCAATCTTCCAGCATTGTTGCCGGCGCGCCACATGTCACGCTTTCGTCAGCCTGATTACCTGGGCTTTGCAATCGGCATGAGCATTGCGCGTCAATCCCCTGTCAAAAGACCTCTAAGCGGAGCGCCGCGAGGGAGAGTCCACCTATTTTGCTCAAACAAACCACTCTTGGTTCATCGGTTGAAACTGACGGCATCGGACTCCACACCGGAGTAAAAGTGCACGTGCGACTCGTGACGGCGCCGCCCGATACAGGCTACGTGTTCCGGCGCACCGACCTGGGCGGTTTTGAGATTCCAGCCACCGTGGAATCTGTGGCCCATTGCGGCTACGCGACCACCTTGATGCGCACGGGTGTGATGCTCTCGACGGTCGAACATCTGTTGGCGGCCCTGCGCGGCGCAAACGTCGACAACGTCTTCATCGAAGTTGACAACCTTGAGATTCCAATTTTGGATGGCTCCGCGGAAGTGTTTGCGGAAATGATCGAGCGGGCAGGCATCGTTGAGCAGCCTTTAGCGAGGCGGGCTTTGCTCGTGCGCGAACGAGTTGCCTTTGAGCAGGGCAATCGCCGGATCTCAGTTGAACCGGCAGACAGTTATCAGATTGACTGCCTCATAGACTTCCCTCACCCGATGATTGGCATCCAGCGCTTCTCGTTAGAACTCAATGATGGAGCGTTCAATCGTGAGATTGCAGCAGCCCGCACTTTCGGCTTTACCGCAGAGATTGAAGAGCTGCAACGGTCTAATCTGATCCGCGGTGGCTCGCTTGATAACGCCATCGTGCTCACGCCGGAAGGAATGATGAACAAAGAGGAGTTGCGCTTCCGGGATGAGTTTGTGCGACACAAGATCCTGGACATCATCGGCGATCTGGCGTTGCTCGGTATGCCGCTGCTGGGCCGGGTCACCGCGGAACGCAGTGGTCACATCATGCATGCCGGTTTGATGTCGAAGCTGCTGCGAGTGCGTTCTGCGTGGGATATTGTGGATATGCCGGAGCGCGCGGGATTAGCTAGAGCGTTGTCGTGAGACCTGTGCGACTCTGAGGCTCTGTGAAAACTCAGTTCCTAAGCGCCAAAGGTGCGAAATGTGAAACCCTCTAGCAGGCTGCTGAAAAACCCTTTCAGCGTTCGAAGAGAGCGAAATGTGGAGTGCGCCGGCAGAGCGAAGCGGCGACGGCGCTTTGGATTCTTTTGGGGTTTTAGGGCTCGCCAATCCAACGCGGAGTCGCGCTACGCTTGCCTCCGCACTCCAAAATGAGTTTTTCAGCAGCCTGCTAGGGCGCTCTGGTGCCTACTTCTCCGGCAAAAATTCATAAGTAACGTGCAGATGCACAAGGCCGGGGATGATCTCTGGTTTCACTTCCCTGGCCCGCAGACGAAGCGAACCACCGGAAGGAGCAATCGGAACTACGCTCGACAATTGCTCGGGACGCAGAATCTTTAGCGGATTGATGCGGGCATCGATGGCCGATTGGACCAGGGTGACGATCGAACTCTGGGCCAGCGAAGGGACATTTTCCAGACGCATGTCGGTGATCTTAATTCTAGCCTGCAACACCTGCGCGCTACGATCAAACTCCAGACTCCATTCCGTGAAGGCCACACCGCGAAACTGCAGGCACCCGAGAAGTGTTGAGTTATAAGCACCCGTGAAGGCCAGTGGCGCTACGATCTTCCCCTGCTCGAATTTGACCGTCGTTTTTACGCCGCTGTTTTCCCGTTGCAGCGTGATCGCGCTGGGACACGACTTTGCGGATTCGTCGGTTCTGTTCTCGTCGGAATCCGTAATGACCAGCGGAGTGGAAGGCGCTTTCAAGTTATCGAAGATCGCGTCCAGGAATGAGTTAAAGAACTGCTCTTTGACTGTGATCGTCGCTTCGCCGATTCGGGGCGGGCGTTGCTGATTCGCCTGGCCGAACGCGGAAAGTGCGGTCAACAAGACGCTGATAAAGAGCAATGCTCTTGCCGGAGTGTTCATTCGATCTGCCATCCCCCCATGGAACTTACAAACCACTGCGAACGATGTCGTGCAGCCTGATCAAGCCCACGCACACTCGTGCTCCGTCGACCACCGGTAAAACCGAAATTTGCGAGGGTCGATCTTCCATTAAGCGAAGGGCATCGTAGGCCATGGTGTCAGCGGCGACGACTACGGGGTTGCGGGTCATGATTTCTTCACTTTTGAGATCTTCGAGCGAGGCGTGGTCCATGCGCTGAATGGCGCGACGCAGATCGCCATCTGTGATAATTCCCGCCAGTTGACCCGCTTCATCCAGAACGTTTACGGCGCCAAGCCCCCCGTCGCTAATTCCCTTAACCACTGCTACCCAGGTCGATCCTGTTTTAACGATTGGGTTCTGGTTACCGCCGTGCATCAAATCCGCAACCTTTAAAGTCAAACGCTTTCCGAGCTGGCCGGCCGGATGGTTGACGGCAAAGTCATCCAGCGTAAGCCCCTTCATTTTCATGAGCGTCATCGCCAACGCATCGCCGAGTGCCAACGCCACCGTCGTGCTCGTGGTCGGAGCCAGATTGAGTGGGCAGGCTTCCTGGTCCACGGAGGCATCAAGCACCGCATCGGCACGATTTGCCAGAGTGGAGTTTAGATTTCCAACCACGGCAATGATCGGAACCTGTCGGTGCTTCAGGTAAGGAAGCATGGCGACAATCTCATCCGTTTCGCCACTGTTGCTCAGGACTATTACGACATCATCCGCGTTCACGATGCCGAGGCCGCCGTGAAGTGCGTCGGACGGGTGCAAATGCAAAGCGGCGGTGCCGGTGCTGGTCATGGTGGCCGCGATCTTTTGCGCGATAATGCCTGACTTGCCTACGCCGACGATTACTACCTTGCCCTTGCAGCCCGCCAGCAAACTCATCACGAGCTCTACCTGCTCTTCATTCAGGCGAGTGGCGGTTGCGGCGATTGCATTAGCTTCCAGACGCAGAAGGCTAACAACTTCGGGGAAGTGGGTTTTGCTGGTCATGCGCTGGCACCTTGATATACGACGAAGGTCAGGTTTTGCAAGTTCTCGGCCCGAGTGGCCGCTAAACAGACGCCCTGAGTAGCGACTCACTCATGCCGCGGCCCATGAGGTGGTTACCCCCTCGCGGTAGCGGGGCGTGAGCCGTAATGAGTAGAGAGCTTAGTCATGTAACACAAACGGTGCGGCTTCGATTTGTGAAGCCTAATCCTACCCGGGCGAGTCCGTACTTGTCGGGAAATCGTTGCCAAAACCGCTGGCCC
>CAZVHN010000432.1:0-1601 GCA_964626895.1 uncultured Chloracidobacterium sp.
GACCACAAACTAAAGTTTGAACTCTAAACTGCCTCGCTGTTAAAAAGCGGTGACAAGGCACTGCACTCCAAAGAACATCACGGCGCATTCAGGAATTCAACCAGCGCGGTGTTTACTTCCTCAACGGCCTCGTTCTGCACCCAGTGGCCACTATCAGGTATCCGCAACTCGCTGTAGGGCGCATCGATGTAGTCTGCAACCCCGCGTACCGTCTGCGGAAGAATCGCGAAGTCCTGCTCGCCAAAAATAAAGAGTGTCGGCACCTTAATGCGCCTATCGTCCCTGGTCTCTTTTTCACCTGACGGCCGACTTGTTGCGGCGGTCTTTGGCACACGCAGTATTCGAAGGACGTTCGCGCGATAATAGTTGATCGCGCTGGTCAGCGCACCAGGCTGACCGAGGGCTTCTTTGTAGGTTTCAACATCGGCATCCGTGAAGCTGCCGGTTCTGCCGACCTTTTCTTTGAAAACGCGGTCAAGGCCTCTGAAGCTGTTCCTTCTTATTGCCCATTCGGGTACGCGCGGAAGCTGGAAGAAAAACATGTACCAGCTTCTGAGTAACTGGCCCAGAGTGAGATTAGCGCGCCACGCTGCGGCGGGAGGAACCTGTAACGCTGCCAGTTTCGAAAGGCGTTCGGGATACTTTTGCGCGACTGCCCAGGCCACACCGGCGCCCCAGTCGGGACCGACGATGGCCGCCTTCGCTGCGCCGAAGTGATCGATGAGACCAATGACATCATTCACGAGCACGTCGGTCGAATAATCCTCAACTCGCGGAGGCTTTTCGCTCAAGTTGTAACCGCGCATATCCGGAGCAACGACATGAAAACGCGTCCCCAGTGCGGTCAACTGATGACGCCACGAATACCAGAACTCTGGAAAGCCGTGCAGCAAGATGACAAGGTCCTCGCCGCTACCGCTTTCAGCATAGTGGAGTTGGATTCCATTGACCTTCGCGTAACCGTGCCTTATTGCCGATTCAGAGCTCATGCTGTCCGAGTGCCGTCTAAGCAAGAAGAGCGGGGGCGAGCCCACCTTCCTGACCATGAGCTGATCAGAGTTGAGGCTCTAGTTCTGACTGAAAGGCTTTCAAGATAGATCAATCGATCTGGTCAGAGAGTCTCACAGGTCGGGAAGGTGGGCTTGCCCCCGCTCAACGTCAGCCCCCACTCCGCATAGTCCTAACTGAGCCCGAGACTCTGAGCCTCATCATCTGGAACTTCAATCTGCATTCGCAACAGCGCAGTCGAGAATGTCTTGCCCTGGGCGTCAGTCATCAGCGAGAGAGTTCCACCACCGCCCAGGCTTTCATGCAGCAGGAAATTAAGCGCACCGAGATTTGCCAGCTCAAACCTTTCCACGTTCCCCTTGCAGATACCTTTGAAGTGTTGCCTGACGCGCTCGGCGGTGACTTCCCGAACCAGAATCGGATAAAACTCATCGCGGAGCGCAATCAGGCCCACGTTGGCCGTGTCACCCTTATCCCCCGAACGCGCGTGGGCGAGTTTCGTTAGTTGAATTCTCATCTGCAGAAGGTAAATGGTAAATGGTGAATAGTGAATGGAAATCGTAATAAGCTGCCAATTGTCAGTTGTCAGTTGT
>CAZVHN010000433.1:0-1904 GCA_964626895.1 uncultured Chloracidobacterium sp.
CAAATGGTTCTGTGTCTTGAGTGGCTCTGCCTTGTCTTGAGTGCCAGGTTCCATTGGCTACCGCAAATGGTTCTGATGTATTGAGGGGGGCGTTGCGTTCCGTCATCATCGCGTTGCTTCACTCGACTGAGTTTTGACACAAGCGGCGATAGCGACTGCGCCCCGAGACTAGCCTCGAGTCACATGAGCGTTGGAATCAACGATGGCGATGATCGTGCAGTCTGTCGGAGTATCTTCTCTCTTGAAAGGAAAGCTGGCTTCTTTCCCGCGACACCAGAAAACCAGCTCGCCCACTCCTGCTCCAACTGAGTCCACCGCGACCATTGGCTTCCCGGCCGGTTCCAGGTCCTTGTCGAGCGTCTGCACGACGAGGAGTTTTCGCCCTTCCAGCGATTCGTTTTTAACTGTGGCCACTACCGTGCCGATAACACGTGCAAGCTGCATGACGCTCTCTCAAGTGCGACCTTGGGAACCCTCTTTTCCATTGCGGCTAATGTATCTCTCGACAACATCAATGAAAACGTTCAGGCGTTCGTCCGTTCTGGCCTGGGCCTCAGCAAGCCCGGCGACTTTCGCATCGGTACGCTCCTGTGCTTCGGCTAACTTTCCTACCAGGCTTACTATGGTGGTCACTGCACCAGTGAGCGTATGGTATGACTCTCTGAGCGTTAGGAAAGACTCTTTCATGAGCGCCGAGTCAGCGGCCTGCACTTCGCGCAGCGCCTGGATATCGGAGGCAAACTGCGCCTGTTGCTCGATTATGAACTCGATCTTCTTACTAATCTCTTCTTCAGTCATCTTAAGCTGATCCTCGCACTTGCCAAAGCGGCAGTACCTCTAAGCCGATACATCCACTGTGTCAATCACCCCGACGATCGCCGCATCAACGGGAATGTCCTTCATGCCCTGCGCCAAGCGAGCGCTTGAGCCGGCAACTACCAGGACCCGCTCGTGAAATCCGGCGCCCACCGTGTCGACGGCCACCACGTAGCCCGTCGTGTCGGTTCCGTCTACATTGACGGGACGAACGATGAGCAGCTTCTTGCCGACCAGCCGTTCGTCCTTCTGCGTTGAGACGACCGTGCCAACGATGCGCGCGATGATCATGCCTGGCCGCGGCTGAGACCGATGGGAAGTGTTTCGTCGACGCTGCCGTGCGGTCGCGGGATCACGTGGACGCTAACCAGCTCGCCGACGCGACGTGCTGCTGCAGCTCCGGCATCGGTCGCCGCTTTAACTGCCGCAACGTCGCCACGGACGATGGCGGTCACAAAGCCAGCGCCAATTTTTTCGTAGCCGATGAGCGTGACGTTTGCGGCTTTGACCATCGCGTCCGCTGCTTCAATCATCGCCACCAGTCCTTTGGTTTCAACCATGCCCAGTGCTTCTTGTGGCATCTGCTATGCTCCTGTTCTCGTGATTCGTAAATCGTGAAAGCGTAAATCGTGAATCGCAAATCCTCTAACTCTTTCGGATGGTTATCCTAGAGTCCTTCCGATCGGTCATCCACTCTAACAAATCATCCTGATGTAACCTAATTAACCTAAAGTCGATTTACGAGTCACGATTTACGATTTACGTTTTGCTATCCACTGCCTGCGATAAAAGTTCAACCAACTCTTCTCGCGTCAGTGCGATCTTCGCGGAACCGTTTTCCGAAGGTCCACCATAACCTGTTGACGGCCGATCCCCAGACGGACACGTGAGCTGCGTTTCGTGAAGATAGCCGCAGGCCTGGCAGCGCGCTCCTTCACCCAAATAACCTGCGGCTTCCCGCACATTAATCAGTTTCTCGACTGCGGCGGCCGGAAGGTTTTTTGAGCCACCGAGTATTCGCGAAAGGATTGCGATTCTTGCCGTATGCTCGAGCGTCTCCAAACGATCGAATGCTTGCCACAAATCCG
>CAZVHN010000434.1:0-18688 GCA_964626895.1 uncultured Chloracidobacterium sp.
GAGCGCATCCGCGTGGGCATGGCCGCAATTCATCGTGCCATGAGGTCCACAATCAAACAGAAGATAGTTTGACTCCGGCGTCCAGCCATCGCGCATTACATAATAGCCACTTTCAGAAAACGCCCTGGACGTAGTTTCGGGTTCGTGCAACTGCAACCGATCAAACTCTCGCACTCCCTCAAGGCCCAGCAGCCAAAGCGTTTCCTCGGAGGCTTCGCCGGCAATCAGCTTGTAATCGCCCCGACCGAAGAGCACTGCTCCAGTTGAGAGTGCGGCGCGAAAGTCATTCGCCGGTCGCTGATCAAGAAATACCAGCCGCCCTCCATCGTCATCCCCAAACAACGGCGTCGTTCCGTCAGGACGGGTGATGTACATCAGGTGATCGAGCAGTTGCCCGAGTTTTTCCTCAACCTGAGGGCTGACCGACCCGTTGTTTGCCCGCTCCAGAATCGTGAAGTGCGTGTAAAAGTCGGTCGTGTAGCGATGGTAATAACTCGACTGTTCAAAGTAGACGCCATCGCCCTTTACGTGACGGTCAAGCTGGGCCAGCAATATCTGGCGCCCGGTTTCGCGCCATCGCGCTGCCGCTCTGAATTCAGGCAACAGGGTTCCCAAATAAAACAGCCCTAGCGCTTCGCCGGTTAAATGGGTATTCGGGCTGAAATAGGTGGAGAGATAGGTTTCTATGTGTCGAGCATTGAGATACAGAAATTTCAGGGCTCGCGTAAATGTAGACGAGGAAAACGAAGCCGAACCTTTGAAAAATTGAAAGGCCCAAAGCCATGAGATTGACCGAAAAGCAATTTCCAAACTGCTGGCCCAGTTGATGCCCAGCTTAGGAGGGTTTTGCTCCATCCACGAGATGAGGTGCGCGACAAACGTCTCCGCGTAACGCTCGTCGTTGGTGAACCAATAAGCCCTTCCCAGTGTGGCAAAGTACTGGTGGCGATTCAGCTCCCAGGTAATCTTCTTGTCGCCGGCGAGCTCAGCATCGAGGAAGTTAAGCCGGCTCCAGTGAATCAGAGGGGCCCGCTTGCCCGAGACTGGTTCCAATTGCCAATCAATTGGATCGCCGAAACTCAGATCAGTCAAACCAAGCAGATCGAACCGGCCGGCTACAACGCGGTCAGCGCATTTGATTGTTCTCGCCTCTACACCAGGAAGCCTGGTTCGAAGTTCTCCGACTGTCGCTTCGCGATCAGTGAAGGCAGAGAAAAACCGGGGGCTGGTGCGTACCCGGAAAAGCTCGAGGGACTCTTGCGCTGACCATAACGCGCGGCTGCCAGTCGCCGGACCGAGCATAGTAATCAGCGCTTCATCGGTCGGCAGCTTTGTGAGGGCCGACCAATGATGCCGTTCTGCAAAGGCGGCTAGCGCCTGGGAACCGCGTACACGCAACTCCGCCAAGCTGCGTCCCTTGAGCTTGTTTAGACTTATTACCACGTAGGCGTGCTCAACAGAATTGACGGGAAGAGCAGCATCGAAGTCAGACGGCTCGATTCATTGTCCGCGAAGACCCTGAACCGTGTGGCGCTAGCTCTCATTGCTGATGGCGGCCCCATTACTCACCACGCGGGGATCCTTCTCTCCGGCTTCTTGCGAAGCCAGCTCGAAGTAAACATCCAACCATTCATCTCGCACGGCTTCCCAGGTAAACCTTCGCGCCGCCATTCGTGCCCGCTCAGCAATCCCCACGGCGAGGTCATTGTCCTCCAGCAAAAGTATTGCCGCAGCGGCCATCGCCTCGTGATCATTGCACTGAATCATCAAGCATGTTTCCTCGTGCGTCACGATATATGGAATTCCGCCAGCATTAGTAGTCACCACCGGCAGACCGCAGGCCATCGACTCGGTAACAGACCCGGGCATATTGTCGAGATTGGTAGCCGTAAGGTAGATGTCGGCATTGTCGTAAGTGGCCGGCATCTCTGCAAACGGAACTTTTCCTACAAAGCGGGTGGCCCGAAGTTTCAAGTCGCGGGCAAGTTGTTCCAGTTCGCCCCGCATCCAGCCGTCAGCAGCCACAGTTAACTCGGCTTGTGGATAACGCTGCTGAATCAATCCAAAGGCCCGCAACACGCAGGGAACGTTGTAGAGCGGCTCAAGCAGGCGGCTCGTCAGGAAGATGGGCCTTATAGGTCGACGTTCGCGGTAGTAGAAGCGATCCAGTTCAACCACGTCGTGGACCGCTCGCGCCGCCAGTCCGAATTTGGCAAACACATCGACCAGGTAACCGGAGCAAACCACAATTACGTCAGCCAGGCGCATGGTCGGAATCGCGGTTAGGCGCCAGTTTTCCATGTGGTCTTCGGCTTCACCGCTGCGATAATTCAGGATGCACTTCTTTCGATAGACTTTCGCGATAAGAATCGCCGGCACGGCCGACATCAAGTAGGAGTAGTAAGCGGCAGAGAAAACATGGACGATGTCATATCGCGGTACACGCGCCAGCAGCATGACCCAATAGAGCAGCGTGGTCACAACCGTGCGGACATACTTTATTTGCTGTAACCATCTCAGACCGCGAGGCAGGCGCGGATTGTGTGGCACAAAGCCAACGACCAAAGACGACTCAACGTTAAGGCCGTCAATCAGACGTACGGCCTGTCTCGACTGTCCGCCAAGGATGTCTAACGAAGGCGCCGCTATTAATACCCGGAGCGGCGCTTTCATGCTCCTGTGCGTGACTTCTGTTTCGCTTTCCATAAATCTCAAACGCGGATTCAGCGCAAGCTTCCTTTGGAGCTTAACATGCTCCGTTTTTACGAGGCTTTCTCGGCTACACTCTTCTTGTCAGAAGGCACGGTCTGATTGAGCGAGCGTCGAGCATGCAAAACACCATCGTAGAGCGCCAGGGTCCTTTCAAGTTGCGCCCGGCAGGAAAACTTCTCCTGAACTACTCGCAGGCCTTGTTTGCCCATCCTCTGCGCGCAGGCAACATCGCTCAGCAGTGCGATTATTCGCTCGGCCATTCGCTTGTCATCCCCGGACGGCACCAGATAACCGGTTTCGCCTTCCACAACTGCTTCTGGCGCGCCGCCCACATCGGTGGCGACTACCGGCCGCCCAGCCGTCATGTATTCAAGTATAGAGTTCGAAAAGCCCTCAGCTTTCGAACTCAGCACGCATACGTCAGTAATACTCAGCAATTCAGCCACACTTTCACAGCGACCCAGGAAGAAGACGTCATTCTCGAGCCCGAGCGCTCCGGCCAGCGTTCGAAACGACTCCATCAATTCTCCTTCGCCGGCCAACAGAAACGCGGCCTCCGGCACTGAATCATGAACAGCACGCGCGGCACGCAGAAACATGGGATAGTCTTTCACGTCATGACGCATATTGGCGATGATGGTAACGAACCTTCTCGAGACATGGTGGGCATCCGCGCTGAGACCAAGCTGCGAAAGCATTTCCGCTCTACTGGACGCCTTGCTCACGGCGACCCGCTCCAGATTGAGCCCGCTGTAGATTACGCTAATCTTTTCTTCTCGAATTCCCTGAATGACGAGTTGATCGCGGACCGCCTCCGAATTAGCGATCACATGATGGGCCAGCGAATACGCGAAGCGTTGCGCGCGCTTCTGTGCGCTACTGCGCATTCCGGTCGTTTCGCGCATCGAAGCTATTCGTGCCGGCACCCCAGCTATTCTGCCGGCCAACATACCAAAGACGTTGGTGTAGAAGTCGTGAGTCTGCAAGATGTCGATTTTCTCTGATTTCAGCCAGCGAACCAGTCGCCCCATCTGCGTCAGAGCGTTCCGGTCGTAGAAATTGTTCAGCGGGAAGGAAGGTATGGCGCCCAGATCCAGGTCTGCAATCTGATTGCGGAGGATCCCCTGCGGGCTGAGACAGGCAAGCCTTACACCCACACGGCCACTCTCGTGTAAAAGGCGGGTGAGCTGTACAGCCTGCCGCTCAGAACCGCCCTGGTGAAAACTGTCGATCAATTGAAGAACAACGGGCTTCAACTAAACTCCGTCGACTAGACTGCCTCAGGAACCAGATTGATTTCATTCCGTCGTGCGCTCAACCCGCTCGAATCGACGAACTGACGATGCCATAACTCGAGCATCAGTAACGCCCACAGGCCCGCCGAGTGATCGCGGCGACCGCGCTCATGCTCGTCAAGCAACACTGCCAGGTATGCCGGATTCACGTATCCACGTTGGCGTGTACGTAAATCGCTCAGGACCTCATGCATGCGTTCTCGCAACTGCTGATTGATCCATTCCTGGACGGGAACGCCAAATCCTTGTTTTGGCCGGTTCAGAATCTCTTTAGGGACCAGATCGCTGACAGCGCGTTTCAGGATGTGTTTCGTTTCATTGCCCACCAGCTTCATTGAAGCTGGTATTTGCGTGACAAAGTCGATCAGCTTGTGATCGAGCAATGGAGCGCGGGCTTCCAGGGATACTGCCATGCTCATCCGGTCAACCTTCGTCATGATGTCGCCCGGCAGATAGGTCTTGCTGTCGAGGTACAGCAGCCGATCAAGTGAGTTGCCCGTGCCCACTTTCGCCGCCAGTTTATGAAAGCATTTTGTTACCCAATCTCCGTCTCCTAGTTGCTCTCGGAAACCGTCTGTGTAGAGCGACTCCTTGTTGAGGCGTGTAAAAACAGAAACACTGTCGAGATATCGATCGGTCGGATCGAGCGAAATATTATGAATGAAGTTGCGACCGAGAGTTCCATGTGGCAGATGCGAACTGAGCGGTTGCATCAATCCTTTCCGTAACAGCCCCGGCATATTGGAGAACGCGCTCCTGTCTCGATCAACTACGTAACGGGTATAACCCGCGAAAAGTTCGTCGCCACCATCGCCTGACAAGACGACGGTAACGTGTTCGCGGGCGAGCTTGGAAACCACATAGGTAGGAATAGCCGAAGAATCCGCAAAGGGCTCATCAAAATGCCAGGCAAGCTCGTCAACAATGCTGCAGATCTCCGGCGTGACAAAAAACTCGTGATGGTCGGTGCCATACTTTTTGGCAGTGAGCCGGGCGAATTCCAGCTCGTTGTAACTGTCCTCGTGAAAACCAATGGAGAATGTCTTTACCGGCTGGCCCATGTGCCGCGCCATTAGCGCCACTATCGTGCTCGAGTCGATACCTCCGGAGAGGAAGGCTCCCAGTGGCACATCAGAAACCAGACGTAGGCGTACAGACTCATCAAGCAACGCGCGTAGTTCTTCAAGATAGTCGTCCTCGTTTCTGCCTTCCGCCGGGATGATGAATCGAAAATCCCAGTACTCAGAAACCCGAACCTCACGTTTGGCAAAGGTGAGATGATGTCCGGGCGGCAGTTTGTGAATACCGCGGAAGATGCTGAGCGGATCGGGGACGTAGCCAAGCGTCAGGTAAGCGTCAAGGGCTTCCGGATCGGTTTCCCGAGGCACGCCAGGATGCTGGAGTAATGACTTTAGTTCAGAGCCGAAAACCAACGTGCCGTCAGGGGTAATGGTGTAATACAGCGGCTTCTTTCCGACGCGGTCACGCGCGACGAAGAGTTGCTGCGCCTTATCGTCCCAGATGGCAAACGCAAACATCCCGCGCAAATGGTCTACACACGAGGCGCCATACTCCTCATACGCATGGACGATTGCCTCGGTGTCTGAATGCGTTTTGAAAACGTGGCCTCGAGTTTCCAATTGATGTTTGAGTTCGAGGAAGTTGTAGATCTCACCATTGAAGATAATGGTGGCGGAGCCATCTTCGCCGGAGATGGGTTGTTGACCGCCCGCTAAGTCGATAATCGAAAGCCGACGCATCCCCAACGCCACGCCATCCTTCACCAAAACGCCCTGATCATCAGGGCCGCGATGAGTGATGATCCGGCACATGCGATCGAGTATCTCCGCGCGCTCCTCCGTCGCACGAACTCTACTCGCGTCCCAAAGATCAACAAATCCTGCAATGCCACACATCTTAAGTTGAACAGTTTCCTCTAAAAGCCGACTCCAAGTTTCGGCAGAACACACATGATTTCATAATTAGCCGGGCCTCAGGTGAACTTTGTTTTCAGATACAGATGACGCACCAGCTGAGGAAAAGTGCGCAGGAGAAAAAGGACCAGTTGCAGCTTGAAACTGCGGTACGACGCGTTAGCCCGCTGCAGTTCTGCAACGGCTTCCTCGTATCGCCGTGCGACTAATTGCTGCTTACACTTCTCCAGCGCCACCGCGGCGTCGCACTTCTCCGCTTCTCTTTGCATCTCATTCCTAAGGCTGTCTGGAAGGTCTAACTCTTTCATTAGCTTTCGCAGCACTCTGGCCTGTCCTTCAAAGGAGCCGATGGCGTCTGCGGTGAGGTTAGCCTTGTGAATGCGCCGGCGGGTGTGGATGTGCCGCTGATAGTCAATACGCCCTCCACGGTAGGCAAGTCGGGACCACAAATCGAAGTCCTCGCCGTGCATAAAGCTCTCGTCAAAAAGTCCAGCCTCGATTAGAGCCTGGCGACGCGCAACCACAGTTGAACCGACCACCGTGCATTTACCCAGCACCAAACTTTCGAACGTGGCCAAGCCTTCAGAGGGGTTAGCATCCATGGTGGTGGAGCCTTCTTCGGCAACATCACCAAAATTAACAGCATCGCCATACACGAGGTCAAGAGTTGGGTCCTGTTGCAAAACTTCCATCATCTGGGCCAAATGGTCCGGTAACCATTGGTCGTCGCTGTCAAGAAACGCGATGTACTCTCCCTCGGCTGTGAGGATCCCAGTGTTGCGCGCCGCAGCGGGACCGCCATTTTGGCGCGTAACATAAATTATGATAGCAAGGTACGGCTCTAACTTCTTTTCAAGCTGGGCAGTATCCTGGGAGCCGTCATTTACAACAATGATCTCGTAGCTATCGACCGTCTGCGCAAAAACGGAAGTCAGGGCATCAACAATGTGGTGGGCCGCGTTGTAAGCGGGAATTATGATACTAAAAAAAGGTGCGGCGTTCTTTCTGTCGACCGCCTCTTCAATTGTATTAATGGCTGCTGAAAAATCAGGGTGCACCAGCGCTCCATCTGTTCGGTCGAATCCAAAGAACATAATGACTGATGGGGTTGTAATCTTCCTACTATCGTTGCGTTTCACCAGTCGCAGGATTGGACCGCCGCCCAAGTTTAAGGGGCTTGAGAAGAAACAATAAGTACTTTACATCAAGAAGTGCCGACCGCCCCACAGGAAACAACAGCAGCAACGCCAGCGTTGCAACCAAGATAATGGCGCCGCTGGCCGCGATGTTTACTACTGTACCGCTAAGGACAACGAACCGGCGAAAAGCTAGACACGCCAAAAAGGCTCCTGCCGTGGCCAGTATAAAAGGCGCCAGATGGCCATAGAGATCTCTCGTGCGAACGGGCCCCGAGCGTCCCGCGAACCAATACATTAGTGGATTCACAACAATAACTCGCGTCAGCGAATACGACGCTGCCACGCCTACTGCGCCCCAAGGCAGACCACAAAGGATCGAGAGAATAGATATTGGCGCGTTTATCATGGACCAGTGGAGCATCTCCCGAGCACGACCCTGGCTCAGAAATAACCAGCCCGTCGTGTTTAGAACCGGTTGAAATAGGGCTGCGATCCCAAGGAAAAAAACTATTCGGGCGGCTCCTGTCCACTTTGACCCCAGGACCAACTGGACCAGCCAATCCGCCGACACTATCACCAGCGTTATGGCAGGCATAGTCAACAACATGACTTTATCCAGCATGCGCAGGTAAACTCGCCGGTAACGTTCAGGTGAATCTCCCAGCCTGCTCAGAACAGGAAGGGCCACGGTTGAGAGCGGTTCGTCTATCTGCTCCGAGGGCAATGATACGAGATGACCTGCCTTACTGAAGAGCCCCAGATTCTGTGCTCCCCAAAACTTTCCGATCAGCAGGTTGTCCAGGTTTTTTGAGAAATAGTTGATCACCGCGTAGCCGGTTACGTGCCCACCAAAGGTAAGCATCGACTTCGCACCCGAGCCCCAGCGGGGTAAGCCAGGTCGCCAGCTACATAACGTAAAGACGCCCACGGCGCTCGTCCCCAATAATGTCAGTTGAGCGAAAACGAGGGACCAATAGCCAGCGCCATACCATGCCATGATGATGCCCACAATGTAGCCCGCAAGCATCGATATGAAAGCGATTGCGCTCAGAGCGAAAAATCTCATCTGTCGGCGCAACAGTGCCTCGTGTTGCACTGTCAACCCACCAAAGAGAAAACCGATCGCCGTAACGGCTGCAATCATCGTTAGCCGAGGTTCTTCATAAAACCATGAGAGGGCCGGCGCAATCGCCACCATGACTGCAATCAATGCCACACTGATTCCAACGTTCACCCAGAAGAGCGTGCTGATCTGATTGAAGTCGATTTCCGCTCTCTGCACCGTTGCATGCGAAAGTCCCATATCTTTGAGCATGGAAACAAAGTTTGTGGCAACGACCACCATCCCTATTAAACCGTAATCCTGAGGGGTCAGGAGGCGCGCAAGAATCGCAGTCGCAATAATACTCAAAGCGAACTTTGATCCGTGTGACAGCATAGTCACAGCGCCGCCTCTCACCGTGTGGCCAACGATGTCGGGCAACAAGTGGTTAGTTTCGAAATACTGGTATGATCGGTCAGCCACCGATTCCAAGCGCTCGGACTTCCGCCTATCTGACAAATTTTCTTCCTTGAGATACATGACAAATCAGAACAGAATTCCACGCCTGACGGTCATGGGCCCGATTGCCGATCCAGTAAGCCTTCAGCACTGGCTTTGACAATGCTCAAAACCTATAGGTGTTTACGATCGAGAAGGTGCCGCCTATAAACACATTTGCCTGGAACGTAAAGTAAAGTGAGTTAGGAGTCCAACGCGTTATAGTGTCGATCTGTCCTCAACATCACGATATTCGACGGTGCTTTAAGCTCTGAACCAAAAAAAAAGGTTCCTTTGGGGCCTCTTAGTATTAAATCTGAGTTCCGTCGTACCTTAATCGTTCGGTCGCAAACCAAACAAGAGAATCGCGCTGCTCAAGAGCAGCGTCGCATTACGGCAAATTCGCGGCCTTGACTCTTAATTACCTCAGTTTCAAATCCAGCTTCACCCTCCCACTGTTTGATCAACTCCACCTCACCAGGACGCCCGGCATCGTCAAGTAAAATGGTTGAACCAGCCGGTAGTCGGCCGCCCATAACGCGCAGAAGTCCATATCGGCCGCCTTTTGTTGTTCCAGGTGGTCCGTCGCAAACCACCAACGAGAATTCTTTGGGCATTTGCGCTAGCGGTGGATCGTACCAGACAAACTCTCCATACTCGACAAGCGGGGAAGAGCACACATGTACGCCTGAAATTCCATTGAGCGTTAATGCGTCTGTGAGGCGTTTTTGCCACTCGGGAGAATGCTCGAGTGACCACACTTCGATTTTGCGCCGCGCACATAGGATCCCAAGGAGGATTGTAGTAGCGCCACTACCGCATTCCAGAATAGGCCCTCGCGTCATAACTGAGCTCTTAGCGACTTCTTCAAGATATTCCAGATTCGCCGCATAACCCTCATTACTCCATCCAGCTATCAGTTCTGAGAGTAGCTGGCGAGTTGGGATCTGACCATCGGCAAGGTTACCAATCGTTCGTATTGCGCCACGTAGCTGGCGACGCAACAGTCTCTTTTTCACTGGCCCTTTAAGCCACTTGGGCAGCCATTTCTTCAGATTCACATCATTCATGATTTACGGTTTTGCTGGCTAGGATTGGACAGATTGCTCCTGTCTCTTACCAACCAGAAGTAGAAAGGAATTCTTCACATCGTATAAGGCTATGCGCCCTGCGGGTATGATCGCAAGCGTTAGAACGGTCGTAACGGCGGTAATAATCGAACATATTGAAATGGTCCAAAGCCCGCTGCTTACACTACTCCATCTTCGAAAGGCAAGTGCTGCCAGCAGCGCGCACAGTGAAGCGAGCACAAATGGGGCAATCGTTCTGTAGAAATCGATTGTCCGCACGGGGCCTATACGTCCGACAAACCAATACAACAAAGGGTCGACTACACAAACCCTGGTGAGGGCATATGATGCCGCAACTCCCACTGCCCCCCAAGGTAAGCCGGCGACAATTGAGGCCATGATAATAGGTCCACTCATCAACCCCCACTGCAACATATGCTTCGTTCTGCCCTGACTAACAAGTAACCAGCCTGTGGTATTCGCAATGGGTTGGAAGAGAGCCGTTATTCCGAGTAGTACGAATATTCGGGTCGCACCCACCCATTGTGACCCTAAAACAATTTGAATGATCCAATCAGAAGTTACAATCATTAACGTGACGGCGGGCATTGTCAGCAGCGCTACCTTTTCAAGCATTCGCAGATAGGCCCGACGGTAAGCTACGTCAGAATCAGTCAGCCTGCTTAGGGAGGGAATAGCAACCGATGAAATAGGCTCATTGATCTGATCAATAGGCAACATCATCAATTGATAGGCTCTGTTATATAGTCCCAATTGCTGCGCACCCCAGAACCGTCCTATCAACAAATTGTCCAGGTTTCTTGAGAAAAAGTTTATCGTAGAAAAGCCGGTAAAATTCCCGCCGAACCTAAGCATCGATCGCACCCCAGTGTCTTTCTTTGGCATACCTGGACGCCAACGACACACAATCCATGTGATGACTGTGCCTGTAAAAACCAACGCGAGCTGGCTGCCGACCAAGGCCCAATAATGGAATCCGTTCCAAGCCATCAGGATGGCCACGATATACCCGACGATAAGCGAGACTAATCCAATGGTGGCAAGAGCAAAATACCGCATCTGCCTTCTTAAGAGTGCCTCGTGCTGCACCGCCAGACCACTAATTATGAAGCCAATCGCAGTAATAACGGTGATCGAGGTCAAACGTGGCTCGCCGTAAAACCAGGATACCAAGGGGGCAATGGCCACCGTGAATATACAAACAGCAACACTAAGCGAGACATTTATCCAAAAGAGAGTGCTGATCTGGTCAAAACTAATCTCCGGCCTCTGTATCGTCGCTGCGGAGAGGCCAAGATCCTTGTACAGAGAAACAAAGGCCGTCACAAATGCGACCATGCCAATCAGACCGTAGTCTTGAGGCGTCAATAGGCGAGCCAATATAGAAGTAGCACCTATAGTGATAATGAACTTCAGGGCCTGCGCAGTAATCGCTACCGCACCGCCTCGCGCTGTACGTCCGCCGAGATTAGTCTTGAGGTGGTGGGTTCCAAAGTACTTGTCATTGGCCGACCGTACTGCTGAATCGTCAATAGACATTAGGCTCTTATAGATATGCTTCTCGATCTGGATTCTTGTACTCGGAAGACCCGCCGTGTTACACGTGGTGCTACGCGCAGCGACCACAGGACCAATCGCAGTTTCCAACTGGGAATACAGGCATTCGCTGACTCAAACGATCGTACCGCATCAGCGAAATCACCACTTAACAAAAAACGCTTTCCCCTGATGACTTCCGCACTAGTCCGACGGACTGCAATTGTACCCTCCAATGTAGCTCGTTCTCTTGCTGTGAGGTCCGCGCGGCGACTCACTTTTTCCAGGACTCGCAGTTCACCTTCGAAAGACTTGACGCTATCAGAAGCCAGACTTCCATGATACAAGCGTCTTCGAACCAGTACTCTTTGTTGATAGGTAATTCGTGCGTTTGCATCCTTAGCCAACCGCAACCAGAGGTCGAAATCCTGGGAGTTAGGGAAATTCACATCGAACAGATCCACTCGCATGATCAACTCTTTGCGTGCAACTACTGCAGAGGTAATCACATTGCATTCCCCGGAGAGTAGTTTGTCGAAGGTTACCTCTCCGTCGGAGGGATTTGTTTCCATGCTGGTGCGACCATCAGAAGCCTTATCGCCAAAATTTACGGCGTCGGAGTAAACCAGATCATAACCGCCGCCGCTTTGAATGAGCTCCAGCTGCTCGCTCAGGAAATTCGGCAACCAAATGTCATCTCCATCGAGAAAAGCCACGAAACGGCCGCGCGCGACACGCAATCCGGCGTTTCGGGCCGCCCCGGCACCCTGGTTTGTCTGCTTGAGATAAGTAATGTCGTTAAGGTAGCGCTCTATTGCCTGCTCGAGCTCGGCCGTATCAGGCGAGCCATCGTTGATAACAATGACTTCAAAGTCGGTGAAGCTTTGGGCAAACACCGAATCCAGCGCTTCCCGGATGAAAGGTGCGACTTTATACGCGGGGATGACTATGCTGACCGCCGGTTCCGTTGCTGTCAGATCTGACAAGGGGTTTCCTGGAGTTGCCATCTGATGTGTATTTCAACCAGGCCTGGGAGAGTCATAGAGGCGCTCGTATATTGTCGGAGTGGGCGCTACGTCTTGCCTCGTGGCGCCCTCATAGAGCCGCCGGAGGCAGACTGCATAAGCTACCAGGTAGTAGATGTACCACAGGTATGCAACCGAGGCGAAAAAGCTTGCGACCATATACCCCGCCAGGCTCGCCTGTAAGCAGATCGCCAGATAATAGAAACGACGATTGGCTTTAATTTCATAACTCTCATGCTCGATTTTGCGCAAACGCCTGAAGGGCGCAAGTATGAACAGGACGTAAATCGCGGTCGCTGCCAGTCCCATTTCAGATGCCACTTGCGTATACGAATTGTGGGTTGCCTTGTTGCTGTTGGAGAAAAGAATGTAATTGTTCATCCCCACTCCAACTATCGGGTGTCTGATGGCAACAAAAACTGATCTCTTCAGGTCGTCGAGTCGTGCGGTGGCAGAATCATCCCGCGAACGGCCGCCATACCCGCCCGGAGCGAAAAGGACAAACATGACAGCAAGAGCCGCGGCGAGCGCGGCCACCACCACTCTGCCGCGAGGAACCAGTTTCCACAAGATCAGGCCACCGGCACAGATGAGACCTAGCAATCCTCCCCGTGAAAAAGTGACTATCACCCCGCCCGTTATCAATAGGACGCAAGCGAGGTAAATCGTCTTCGAGAATGGATTGCGCGCCTTCAGCCCTAAGGCCAGCGCGATGGGAACCATCGTCACAAGGTGGAGGGCGAGGTCGTTTGGGTTGTCAAATAGCCCGCCGATGATTCCTTTGACTCTGTCGCCCCCAAAACTAAGACGTCCGAGCCAGTAATCATTTATCGCAAAAACACTCAGCACGCAGGTTGAGGTCAATACCAGGAGCCAGAGTCTATTTAGCCGCTTCTCAGTTCGCACGACATTAACCAATACGATGAACATCAATACGACCTTGAGAAAATCCCCGAAGCTATTCCAGGCCTTCAACAGATCTAGTGCGAGCGGAATCGAAAGAAGTCCTGCCAAGAGCAGCAACAAAACCAGGTTTACTTCCCGAGGACGCGCGGTGATCTTACCTTCCAGGCCAGGCTGGGTGACCACAAAGACCGCGAGCGTCACAATCGCGACCCAAAAAGCACTGGAAGAAAGCCAAAAGAGCGAGGGAAATAGCTCATAAGGTCGAAAATAAACGAGAGCAGTAAACAGAAACAGGCCCGCGTAGCTGACGGAGTGGCCGTGCTTAAGAACCCAGTTCTCTGCTTCGGGTTCGGGTGAGACTTTTTTGCGCTGCTGACTGGAGTCATTCGCCGTGGCGGTTAACGTTGGCTTGTGCGGCGCTCCGGCGGCAACCAGAGCGCTTGTCATCGATGGAAACTCTGGGTGCGAACTCGCAGGCACTCCCGTTGCCTCAGACGCCGCGGGGACACTCGACTGGGTGAAACCGGCATGCTGAAGAGACCCACCAGGCTGTAACGACTGCCAATCGGTGGAGTCGTCTTCATCCGAATTTGCCTTCCGGGTCTTGGAAGATCCTGATCGCTTCAGGGGTTCGTAGTCCGAGAGTTGAGGCTTGTGCGGCATCGTGCGGAAACGGCTAAGCTGAACCAAACCTGGCTATTGCCAGCCAGCTAATACTCCAATCTTAAGATGCTTCCCGCGAAAAGCAAAAGAAGCTGCGGGCGCATTCCAGCGCGGCAGCTTCGAAGATCCCTATCCGAGTATGAAAGCCGACCAACTCAAGCGGGAAACAAATTTCACTTAAACCGCAACCTCTTTCTCGTCCATCTCAAACACTATAGCCTTAACCCGTTCACGGAGGGCGCTTTCAAACCTTCTCGCCTCTTCTACTTCAGAGAACGAAAGGGCGCGCAATTCCTGCTCAATGCGGCGACGGTAGTCTGACACGAGCGAATCGGACACGCCCAGAACGGCGGCCACCTCGAGCTGGGTAGACTGTTCGGGGCTGAGATAACAGTGCCATAAAACGCCAAGAATGCGGTTGTACTGCTTGATCTTCCCGCGCACCGTCTCGTGCAAGTTCTTCAGGAATTGGTCCACAAAGCCCGCCGCTGCGTTCTCCGACTCGCGGCGTAATAGTCCCTGTTCCGCATTTTCTCGCTTATCAACAGGTTCGAAGCGGTTCTCGTTGTCGTTGTCGTCGCCGTCCAGCGGGACGAGATAAATGTCCATGACCGGCAGTCGCGACATCACCAGGCTGCGCAGCGTGCGGACGTCCGCGGGCGAGTCCATGGCGTCCAACACTGAAACAATGAGGTCCTCGAGATCCGAGTTGCTGATAACAACTTGAGAATCGCCGGTGCAGCCAACCATGCGGGTGTCACGTGCTCGCACGGAAACCATATGAGCTCGCTGCTCAAGGTCATGCGAATCCCGGCGACGTTTTCCGTCGGGCCATTCGCTCAAGCCGTAAACCCGGTCAGCCAGTCGCCGATGCGGTTCATCATTCATGCCGCTTGAATCAAAGCGGCGGAAATTGGAACTGGATTGAATAAGCGTGGAAATCCGCCGGGCCAAACGGTAGCTTTCGGGATGACGCTTCCGGAGTTCTGCCGTCAACAGGTTGGTCAGTTCAATCTGGCTGATTTCACACTCAATCTCGTAATCCGTCATCTCCGTTTCGAGATAGTGTTCAAATCTGTTCTTACCTAAGAGCTGAACAAATAGTTCCTGAGTTAAATCGGTGTATGCGCTGGTGGCGCCTTCCTCCACCAGAAGTCCTGCGCTACGCGATGCCCTGACCAGGGGGTGGTGGGAGACAATGCGGTGGAGTTCAGTCCAGAGGCGGCCTACGTCTGAGGAACGAAGGCTTTCAACCCACTTGCCACTCTTCGCTTGTCGTTCCGAAGTACGTCGCGTCCGTGGCTGCGACGGCTTATCTTCACCGGCGCTGGGTTCGAGTTCTTTTTCGATTTCGTGACTTATGGATTTCACTGGATTATCCGTCGTGGCCCAGATGGTTTTTATCGGTTTCTTACTTCAAAGGGAGGCAAGTGTTAGTTGGTTTGGCGGGTCGTTTTACTGAACTGAAACTGTTAACGCCCTGGTGATCTTTTTCAAAAGGAGGTGATAGAAAGTCGCATTACGGATTTGGTGAAGTTGAATGTTCTGGGAGGACTGAGAGCCACAGCCGCAGCTGCCCACGGCTCAAGCTCAGATTGCTGCCGATTGGGGGGAAGATACTTACCCGTTCAGGGTGTCAATTGGGATGCTGGCTCTTGTGCGAGCCGATGATCAAAGTGAAGTTCTTCCTGGAAAGAAAGAGTCAAAGAGCCGACGCCCTCTGACTTAACGGGGCATATCTTAGCAAGATTTTAAATAATGGGCAACATCTTTTTACACTTGTCCAAAAGCATTGATAACATTGGGGAAATAGTTCGGTTGAGAGGCGAAAATCTCTGGAATTAGTTGTGAATTAGGTCTTTCCTGCTGTTGAATAAGTAGCTCCTTCACCGCTAGGCGAACCGCCAAAATGCCCCTGGCTCTTCGTTGTTTAGGCAGATTGGAGTATCGAAGTCCGAATTTGTGCAGCACCAGGGGTTCAAATGAAAGCCTCAAGCGTAAACTCGTTTACAAAGACAATCGCTTGCCCGTCGTCTAACATACTACTCTCCTTCCATTTACAGGCACTCTCGCCTGAAATCAGGACTCTCGTCAGACACCATTTGGCTGCCTGTGACTTTTGTTGTGCCGAGATGCCGTTGCTGGCTCACTATCGAAGGCCGCTCAAGGGAGAATGCAAGCCGCCCGACATACCGATCAATCTGCGGATTCTGGCCGAATCGTTGCTAGGGAAGAGCAGCACGGCGCGAAGGGTGTCAGAGCGGAAGAAAAGCGTGAAGTTTGGTCTTTCAGTTACCGGGGGTTGAAGAAGTTTCGCGCTTGACTGCCGGTTCAGGTTCATGCGGAAATCCCGTTTGCTTGCGGCAGATCAATTTCAAAAGTGCTTCCCTGCCCTAACTCCGAACTAACTCTAACCTCCCCGCCATGAGCCCGGGCTAAGTGTTTAACGATAGCCAAGCCCAAACCAGTTCCACCCATTTCCCGAGAACGAGCCCGATCCACCCGGTAGAAACGTTCGAACAGACGTTCAAGATGCTGCGCCGGAATCCCCTCGCCGGTGTCTTTAACTAGAATGCGAGTGCGCGTGCCCGCTTCGCAGCCGATTGTGACCATTCCTCCATCGCGGTTGAATTTGATCGCGTTATCCACAAGGTTGTTGAGCATCTGTTCAAGGCGTCGGGGGTCAACGAAGACAAGTGTGTCGGGCGGGACGTGGTTGCTTAAAGTAATGCCGCGCGAAGACGCTTTCGCTGCCAGAGACGTGATCACATCATTTATAAGCGGACTGAGCTCTATTTCTTCCGCCTTAACACCCACATTACCGGCTTCAATTGCACTCAATTCGAGGATATCGTCGATAAGATTTTGCATCCGCGCGGCATTCTTGCGAATTATCTCAAGGAATCGTTTACTGTTTTCACGGTCATCGAGCGCCCCTGCTTCAAGTGTTTCTACAAACGCCACGATCGCAGTTAGGGGGGTCTTCAGTTCGTGGGAGACATTCGAAAGAAACTCCTGCCTCACACGCTCGAGTTTTTCGAGTTGTGTTATGTCGAAGAAGACGCCAATCGCTCCCGCAGAGCTTGTACCATCGCTGCTGCCTAATGGCACCACTCTTAGATCAAAAACGCGGCGCATGGGGTCGTGTGTTTCGATTTCCACGCCCGATCGTTCATTTCCTTTGAGGGCATCTTGAAACGCACTGTAGATTGCCGGGTTTCGCGTCAATTCCGTCAAACGCTGAGACACAAGTTTACCAGTCGCCAAATTGAAGAGCCGGTGCGCGGCAGGATTTGAAGCAACTACGCGCATGTCGTTGTCGACGACAAGCAACCCCTCGCGCATTTCATCCAGAGTGGCCTCGAAGAGCTTACCCAGCGCCAGGATCTCCGTTGAGCGAGAGTCCGAAGAGCCGGGTACATTCTGAGTGGGGAGCGAGGACATGCGCGGTTGGTTGGCGTGGCGGCCCTTCAGCAGGAAGTATCCCGCCAGAAACCCAAGCGTGGCTGCCACAAACGTAGTGAAGCTAAAGGAAAAAATGAGGACGAGGATCCCGACAAGTGCGGCACTTAGGGCAAGCAAAAAGCTGTGGTGCCTCGACACAATTAGCTACCTTCGTCCGTTCTTACGCCGCGGATTTACGCGGATACACGCGGATAAGAACAACCTATAAAAGGGGTTTTGCCATCATTCGGATCAACCCCTAATGTTTCACTTCGCTGGTCCGCGTTAATCCGCGTGAATCCGCGGCTGATTCAAGACTGGTGTGTGGTCAACTGCCTTCCGGCTTCTCTGAGCACCCTGTAAAGCGGTAACCGACTCCGACGACCGTCTCGATGCAATTGCCACACTCTTCTAACTTTTGGCGCAAACGCCTGATGTGTACATCCAGCGTCCGGGCGTCGCCATAATAACTGTAGCCCCACACGTTATCCAGAAGCTGCTGCCGAGTTACTACGCGGTCGGCGCTCTTGGCTAGCGCCGAGAGCAGGCTAAATTCCTTATTAGTGAGCTTGATCTTGCGACCATCGCAAACGACACGAATGTCGGCGAAGTCGATCATCAGGTGGTCGTCCTCATAAGTCTTGGTGGCGCCTTCATCCATGCGACGCAAGACCGCGCGCACGCGCGCCAGGAGTTCTCTGACGGAGAAGGGCTTGGTTATGTAGTCGTCGGCGCCCAGGTCCAAACCAGCAACCCGATCAGCCTCTGATCCCTTGGCGGTCAAGATAATAATCGGCGTGCGCCGGGTCAAAGGTTCCCGGCGAAATCGGCGGCAGAGTTCCGTGCCACTCATACCGGGCAACATCAGGTCGAGCACAATCAGTATTGGTGGATTGCGTTCGTTCAGCGCCTCGATCAGGCCCTGCTCGCCTGTGGCTGCGAGAACGGTTAGAAGTCCTTCTCGCTCGAGGTTGTATTTCAGACTCTCCGAAATATCAGGATCGTCTTCGATGATCAAAACAGGTCGCGCCATAGGCCTCAATTGCTGTGCTTGATAAAAGCTGCTTCCGCCATGTAGACGGTCAACTCGCAGATATCGGTGACGTAATCACCGATGCGCTCCAGGTGCTTGGCCACGAAGATGAACCGCGCGTCGCGACTCGCTGTCGAAGGCTCCGAGACCATTCTCTCGATTAAGCTATGAAATACTCGATTGTAAAGCTCGTTAATATCGATGTCTCGCGTGATGACCTCTCGCGCTGCCAGCGCGTCGTTGGAAGTGAATGCGTCTAACGCAGCCCGCAACATGGCAGAAGCTTGTTCGGCCATCTGGCGGAGTTCGATATTCTGTTTGAGCTCCGGCTCATTATTTAGATCGATGGCCGCACGCGCGATGTTACAGG
>CAZVHN010000435.1:0-2048 GCA_964626895.1 uncultured Chloracidobacterium sp.
TTTCAGGGTCAAATCGCTCGGCTCGCAGTTTCACAAACTTAAACCATCGATCGCAGTTTCGTCGGAGTCCGGCGCGGCCAGAACCGAATCACGGCCCGAGTTCTGACACAGGCTCTTGAGGGCTGGGCTTGGCGTTAGAAATCTTCTAGTCCGGCTTGGCGGACGGCTGAACGGTGAAGGGACAATTGATATTGACGCTCTTATATGGTTCGCAACAAATGGCGAACGACTAATGAACGTGCCAATGACAAATGGAAAATGAATCGGTTTTTGTAAAAAAGGGGGATCAGGTGTGAGGGATAAGATGCCGACGGGAAATCCCGTCTTGAGAGTTCTAACTTCAACTCAGATCAGAACTCAATCGCGGGCGAGTTATTATGTGGAGAGTCAGCGGATAACGTCTGCGGCAGCGAATCTTGCCACAACGTCAGCCGGCCAATAACAGAGTTTGGTGCTTTCGCGCACCGTGGCTAACCTAACCTGGATAAACTCCTCGGTGGTCAGCATCGGAGCTGTAATTCTCTTCGCCAGGGGAGCGACCGCATGTAACCGGCCACGAGAGGGTTTTCCGAACGACTGCGGATGGTAATCAGAGTCCCCTTCCGGCAGCGGCGCTGTGGCCACGGTGGAGATCTGTCGACGCTTAAGCTCGGCGAACGCTTTCATATTGGGTCCTTTCCATTAGAGAAAACACCAATTGAGCCCATCTTCCACAAGTTTCGCCCAGAACAGGCAACTTTAACCTGCTCAATGCGTTAAGGCGGCCGGTATGGCTTATCAGGAGGTAAGCCAGGACTCTTTCCAATCCGAGCATCCGAACGGACCCTCTGCTACACTCCCGCGCATGAAAACACTACTCACCCGCTCCATAGCCATCGTTCTCGTCATGCTTTCTGCTGTTTCGCCTCTCTGGGCCACTTGCGGTGGCGGTGGTGGCGGTGGCGGCGGTGGCACGGCTTCGGGCGGCTCGGCACCGGAAGTTTATTACGTGCCGTGGAAAATTCGGGCGCCCAAGGACCCCCCACCGAAGGGGCTGGTACTTTACTGGTTCCCAGCCTCAACAGAAGAGTTGCAAAAATCCAGTCTGCGCGCCTCGCGCACGCTTTCTCTTTACGCCGGTCAATGCATATCCATGGAGTTGGCGGACACCAATATTCCTCAGGCACCGAAACTCATTGGCGAATCCAAGCTGCCGGTAGCAGTGCTGGCCACACCCGACGGCACGCCTGTCAACAAGCTGGAGAATAAGGACGGACGCCTTAAGGTAGAGCTGGTGGAAAAGCTCGTCGCGAGCGAAGTAAAGCAGCGCGAGACCGCGCTCGATGCGCAATTAAAAGAGGGCAAGGAAAAAGCTAAGGCAGGCGATGGCGCCGGCGCGATCCCCCTGCTTAAGTCTGTTGCGGAACAGCAGTGCATGTTTCCCAAGAAGGCGAAGGACGCTGCCAAGGAGTTGAAGAAACTCGGCGCCGAAATTGCCGTTGTCGACGATCGCCTGTTTAGCGCCCCCGTCTTCGAGCTGAAACTAAGTGCACGAATAGAGCGCACCATGCGACGCGGTCTGATGGCTGAGCTGAATGCCCGGTATCGTACCGCCGAGAAGTTTTACAGCGAGGCGCATCGCATGGACCCTGCAGATCCCGCTCCGCTCCGCTACCTCGGTGAAGTCTATCGACATCACACTGGCGAGTGGGACAAAGCGCGAACCACATTTGAAGCTATTCTCAAGATGCCTGCAGATCCGCTCTCGCGTGCGGTTGCGCTGCATGGTCTGGGGAAAATGACCATTCATGATGGTGAATTCAAATCAGGATTAGAGCTCATGGAAAGGTCTGTCGAGGCTTATCCTCTGGCGTTGACCTACCGGAACCTGGCCGTGTATTGGAATTCTGAAGGCGATCCGAAAAAGGGGAACGAATACACTCAGCAGGCCCTGGCTCTCGATCCGAAGGATCCTTATAACATCGTGTTCGCAGCCGTCTTCATGGCAGCTTTCGGACATAGGGACGAGGCCCTGAAGATCGCTCGTGAAAATGAAGCTCTTCTCCCCT
>CAZVHN010000436.1:0-8768 GCA_964626895.1 uncultured Chloracidobacterium sp.
CATCATGACCCGCGCCGGCGTCAATGTTTCCATAAACTCTGATTCCGACGAGCGCGCCCGTCGTTTGAACATCGAAGCAGCTAAGGCCATGCGCTATGGCGATCTGAGCGAGGAAGAAACGCTCAAACTCATCACCTGGAATCCTGCCTGGCAACTTGGAATTCATGATCGCGTCGGATCGATCGAGGTCGGCAAGGATGCGGACCTGGCAATTTGGAGCGGCCATCCGCTCAGCGTCTACTCGCGGGTCGAAACGACGTTTGTAGACGGTGAAATCTTTTTTGATCGTCAGCAAGACCTGGCGCAACGCGCCGATCTTTTGAAGGAGCGAGCGCAATTGGAGCAGGCAGAACCTAATCGTCCGCCGTCAGGTGGCGCCTCACCGGCAACGCCGCGCCGTCGCCGTCCTACCAATCATGACGATGACATCTGGGAGGGAGAGCAGCCATGAGGAGACGCGGAGACGGGGAGATGCGGAGACCCGGAGACACGGGGATGGGGAGATACGGGGACTCGGAGATGGGGAGAAACATCGTGGCTGTTTCTTGCGGCTTTGCCGCCCCGCCTTGCGGAAAGGCTCTGCCTTTCCGTTTGCGCTTTCCCAAGACTCTGGCGAGGCTACGCCTCGCCACGCGAGGCGCAGCCTCGCGTTTCAGTGCAATCGGCCGGAAAGCCATAGGCTTTCCGCAAGGGAAGGCGGCTAAGCCGCTGTTCCTATCATTCGCACTGTTTCTATCCTGTTCGGCTCAAACCTTTGCACAACAGATTGGGACCCCCACATCGCAGCACGGCGTCAGCTTCCCTCGCGGCATCTATGCCATTCGCAATGCACATATCGTCACAGTCAGCGGTCCGGACATCGAAAATGGGACTATCGTAATCCGTGACGGCAAGATCGAAGCCGTAGGAGCCGGCGTTAAGGTTCCCTCCGGAGCGCAAACCATCGAGGCGCGCGGGCTGTGGGTTTATCCGGGGATGATTGATGCCGCAACTTCCATGGGCCTGGTTGAAGTGGGCCAGGGTGCTTCCGGCACGGTTGATACGGCCGAGGTGGGCGATTTAAATCCGAATGCGAAAGCTATTTTTGGCATCAATCCGCACAGCGCCCATATTGCGGTTACGCGCGTCGATGGCGTTACCAGCGCCGTTTCAATGCCCCTCGGCGGCTTGATCTCAGGTCAAGCGGCAATAATCAATCTGGTTGGTACCAGCCCACTGGAAATGGCCGTAGTTCCTTATGCTGCCCTGGTAATTAATTATCCTCGTGCGGGAGGCGGCGGCGGGGGCGGCGGTTTCTTCGGCCCCCAACAGCCGCCTAATCTCACTGAGGCGCTGGCGCAGGCGAATCGCCAGCTCGATCAAATTCGCAAAATGCTCCGTGACGCTGAAGCTTACGGTCGGGCACAGGAAGCCTATGCAAAGGACAAGACACTGCCGCGAACCGATCAGAATGTCCTTCTTGAGCCGCTTGTTCCTTATGTGCGCGGCGAACGCCCGGTGATCTTTCGCGCTGAGCGAGAGATCGACATCCGCGGCGCAATCAGATTCGCGGAAGAGATGAAGCTGAAACCAATCATCCTCGGCGGCGACGATGCGGGAAAGATCGCCAGTTTCCTCAAGGAGAAAAACGTTCCCGTGATCTTGACCGGCATTCTCGACCTGCCGTCGCGCGAAGACGATTTTTATGATGCGCTCTATGAGACTGCGGCCAAGCTGCAACAAGCAGGCGTGCGCTTTTGCATCTCCAGCGGCGACGGCGGCGCAAACGTTCGCAACCTTCCCTTCTACGCCGGGATGGCTGCGGCCTTTGGACTGCCGAAGGCTGAGGCCTTGAAAGCAGTCACGCTCTATCCCGCGCAGATCATGAATGTGGCCGACCGGCTCGGTTCGATTGAAGTGGGCAAAATGGCGAACCTCGTCGTGACGGACGGCGACATGCTCGAGACGCGAACACACGTGCGACACGTTTTCATAGACGGCCGTCAGATTCCTTTGCACAGCCGTCACACAGATCTGAACGACGCATTCAAGAATCGCAGGTAGATTGTAGGGGTGTCCCTCTGTGGGCACCCCTGGCTACCGCAGAGACGACGAGCATTTCAAATAGAGGTGAGTTGCGGAAAACGGACGGGCGGCCACGGAGTGCCGCCCCTACAATGTTATTCACGCGCACAATAGGAGGTTTTTCTTGCTTTCCCGAAACATCATCAGACTCCTAATTCTCCCCGCATTCATTTTTGGGCTGCTCAGCATTGACACAGCCTTTGCCCAGACAAAGCTCCTTCGCTTTCCCGACATCCATGACGACCGCGTAGTTTTCACTTACGCCGGTGACCTTTGGACTGCGCCCACCACTGGCGGTTCGGCCATCCGGCTGACGGCCCATCCGGGGGTTGAAGTCTTTGCGAAGTTTTCTCCCGATGGTAAATGGATCGCCTTCACCGGCCAGTATGACGGCGATGAGCAGGTCTATGTGATTCCTGCGGGCGGCGGCGTGCCGCGGCAACTCACTTTCTATCCGGCCAGGGGTCCATTGGCTCCGCGCTGGGGATACGACAACCAAATCTATGGTTGGACCAGAGACGGGCAAAGAATTCTCTTCCGATCGCTGCGCGACTCGTGGGCTTTACCCATCGCTCGTCTCTACTCCGTTTCAGTCGAGGGCGGCGCAACTGAGGCGCTGCCAATGCCCACAGCCGGATCTGGCGATTTCTCTCCCGACACAGGACAGATTGTCTATTCACCGCAATCGCGGGATTTCAGATCTGAGAAGCGTTACGGCGGCGGTCAGGCGAACAGTCTCCAAATCTTCGATCTCAAGAGCTACGCAACCAGGCAGATCAGCGAAGGGCCGCGACCGAGTCGGGACCCGATGTGGATCGGGGACACGATCTATTTCAACTCTGACCGCGACGGGCATTTCAACCTCTTCGCGTACAACGTACCGAGCGGCAAGACAACGCAGGTAACGAACAGCAAACTCTGGGATGTGCGCTGGCCGAGTTCAGACAATGAAGGAAAGATTGTCTACGAGATGAATGGCGAGTTGCAGGTGCTCGACACCAGGAATCGAAAGAGCGGCGCCATTTCCATCACCGTGCCCGACGACGGGCTGGCCCGCAGACCAAGCCGGGTGTCCGCGGCCAATCAGATCGAATCAGTGGGCCTGAGTCCAAAAGGCGAACGGGCGGTATTCGCAGCGCGCGGCGATATCTTTAGCGCCCCCATCGAGAAAGGACCGACGCGCAATCTCACCCACTCGTCCGGAGCCCACGACAAATGGCCCAGCTGGTCGCCCGACGGTTCCCACCTCGCTTTCATTTCCGACTTGAGTGGCGAAGAAGAGCTGTACCTTGTTCCCCAGGACGGATTGAAAGCGCCGGAACAAATCACACGCGGCGGCACCGCCATGCGCTACCAACCGGAATGGTCCGCTGACGGCCAACGAATCGCTTTCGGCGACAAGGATGGGAAGCTTCATGTCGTCACTCTTTCCGATCGCAAGCTCATTGAAATTGTTGACTCACCACGCGGTCAGATTCGCGACTACGCTTGGTCGCCACGCGGACACTTTCTCGCTTTCAGCATGGCTGTGTCAGGTAACGGATTTGCATCGGTGTACATTTGGAACGCCGCGGACGGGAAGGTCAACCGGGTTACCGATGACATGTTCAATGCCTACAACCCGGCGTGGGATCCTCAGGGAAACTATCTCTACTTCCTCAGTGATCGCGAGTTTGCGCCACAAATTTCCCAGATTGAATTCAACTATGCGACGAATCGCGACGCCTACATCTACGCGATGAGTCTGCGTAAGGACGTTAAGCACCCCTTCCCGCCGGAGAGCGATGAGGTCGCAGTCACAAAACCGGACGAGCCGCCGAAACCAAAGGGAACCCCGCCGGCTTTGGAGCCGAAAGAGCCGGCGAAAGATCTCAACAAAGAGTTGAGCAAGGAACCGGCAACGGAAACCGACAAGGAGAAACCGACTCCCTCGCCCACACCCGAAGCGAAACCCGATGCGGCCGCGAAGCCGCCGGCGACTTTGGAAATCGACTTCGACGGCATCTCGAGTCGCGTCGCCCGCGTTCCGCTTGGCGCCGACAACTACGGCGGTCTATCGGCGAAAACCGGACATCTGCTCTACGGAATTGGACCGGCGTTCTACTACGGCAGACAAGGCGACCGGCCGGCGTCGCTTCGGATCTATTCTATTAAAGATCGCAAAGAGACAACGCTCGCGGAAGATGTGCGTGGCTACTCGATGTCTGATGACGGCGCCAAGGTGCTTGTGGCCCAGGGTCCGACTTATAACTTGTACGATGCCACCCCTCAAGGCGATAAGTCGAAGAAGGCGGTGCCGACTGCCGGACTCGCGGTGGATCGCGTACCTGCCGAGGAGTGGAACCAGATCTTCAATGAAGTTTGGCGCCGTTATCGCGACTGGTTCTACGTTTCAAACATGCACGGTTACGACTGGGTGGCCCTGCGCGAACAATACAAACCACTCCTGCAGTATGTGGCCCATCGCTCTGATCTGAACTATGTGATCAGCGAGATGATTTCCGAGTTAACGGTGCAGCACGCGTACGTGGAAGGCGGCGATTTCCAGATTCCGCCGCGGCCGCGCGTAGGTTTGCCGGGCGCGCGCTTCGAACTCGACAAGGCATCCGGTCGCTATCGCATCGCCAAGATCTTCGGGGGGCAAAACGAAGAGGATATCTACCGCTCACCGCTTACCGAGATTGGCGTAAACGCCAGCGTCGGCGACTACGTTCTCGCAATCGACGCCGAAGAACTCAAGGGCACCGACGATCCATATCGTCTGTTGCGCAACAAGGCGGACAATCCCGTCCAGCTAACCGTGAACAAGAGACCTTCAATGGAGGGTGCACGCACGATCTCGTACCGCCCCATTACCGACGAAGGAAACTTGATTTACCTGGATTGGATCAATGCGAACCGGCGCAAAGTATCGGAAGCAACCGGTGGAAGAGTCGGCTACATTCACATTCCTGATATGGGCGCCAACGGAATCCGCGAATTCATCAAGTGGTACTATCCGCAGATACGCAAAGAAGCGCTGATCGTGGACGTGCGCGCGAATGGCGGCGGGAATGTCTCGCGCATGCTCATCGAAAGATTGCGACGGAAGCTGCTGGCCCTGAACTTTTCGCGCACCGGGGACGAGGCCAATACCTATCCCGACGGTGTGTTTACCGGCCCAATGGTGGCGCTGCTCGATGCGAACTCGGCGTCTGACGGAGATATCTTCCCAGCCATGTTCCGTGAAGCAAGGCTCGGCCCATTGATCGGAAAACGATCATGGGGCGGTGTTGTAGGCATCAGTAATCGGGGACAGCTGATCGATGGCGGCGGGATTTCGGTTCCTGAATCCGGCTTTGCCAACACAAAGGGCGAATGGGTAATCGAGGGCTACGGCGTTGATCCTGATATTGAAGTGGACAACGATCCGAAGTCAGTACTGGAAGGAAAGGATCCGCAGCTCGAGCGTGGCATTGCGGAGATAATGGCCCGACTCAAGCAGCCCACGCGACTGCCAGCCAAGCCCGCCGGTCCGGTGAAGACGATTAAGTAGTCAAAGCGCCGATCTCTGTGGTCTTGTCCCTCCTAAGGTACTAGACGCGTAAGTCTAATGGCTCATGATTCGGCGGCTATTGCCCGCGCTCTGGCTCTTGGACAGGAAGATCCGAATCAGCTTGCGGGTCCAGAACTCTAATCTTCTACTCTAAAACTTGACGGCGTGTTATCGGCAGAATTCTATCACTGTTCCCAGGTTCCTTAACCATCGATGATTTCTAGTAGTGTGCCGCTTTGAGCGGTCCTGCCCTAAACCCAAACCAAAGGTAGCGTAAGACACGATCCACGAACTCACACGAAATGGCACTAACAAGATTTCGTGACGGTTCGTGTGATTTATCGATCGCTTAGATCGTCCGAAATTGCTCAAGCAAGGAACTGCAGTCTCGCTTCACATCAACCGAAATTAGTGCGCCACTATCTTGACTGCGAGGAGCTGGACGTCTTCCCCAAGCTCACTCTCGTACGATCAACTTTTCTGGCGGCAGCATCGCCGGCGATCCCTTGTGCTGCCAGCAACGAACAGGACTATGAACGCGACGAGCGCAGGGCGTTCCCTTCTTTGTGCGCGCGCCGCAGATGTAAACCAACTCCTCGTCCGGCGCAGCTTGAGAGTCTTGCGGCGGATGCGAGTTCGTGGATTCAGCGATGGCTGGAATTGCAGAACTTTCATTAGTTGCGCCGTTGCTCTGCGGCTTGTGAAGAGGCGAATTCGCACTACGCTCGATGATCAGGGGAGGCGGTGCAGGACGTCCCGCGCGCCCGGTGATCATACCGATACTCAACAGCGCGATTGCCGCTACCAGAGGAATTGTCAGGCGCTGTTTGAGCAAGCGCTTTGCGCAACCGTCGCAAAACCTGCGGCTGGTCCAAGGGTGCCAGTGCAAGCGGAGTATCTTCGCGCCGCATTCAGAGCAGAAATTTGGTCGATACATTGTTGAGCCTCCGGCAAAGAAAAAGGTTGTGAGGTCTCTGCCCAAAGCAGGAGACGGAATCCCAACACCAAGTCTGAGTTTGCGAAGACCGGCGATTGATTGAGGTAATCGCCCTTGGTGTTAGACGTGAGGCATTATAATGCCAGCGCCTGATAGTGGCATTCAACTTTTTGGAGGATGGCTCAAGCCTCGCTAATTTGCAGGTTAGGAAGGCGGACCCTGTCCCCGCTCATGCGATGAAAGCAAGAGTCATCCAGACTAACAACTCAATTCAATTTAACCCTCACAGAAAGGGCCGAACCTCAATCTCCGAGGCTGCTGAGGGGCTTTCAAGCTTGAGGCGGGGACAGGGTCCGCCTTCCTAACCTGCAAATTACCGTAAGTACTTTATGCTTTTCATAGAATCTCGAACGCTCCCGCTTCTACATTCGTTGACTTCCATCGAGAGACGCAACCTCTTAGCTCCCATAAATCGGCCAAAAGTAAGCCGCAAGCAACTAGACTGCCGTTTTCAGCGTCCGACGTTAGCGCCAATACCGGCCGCTGCGCCCCGATTGCAAAAAACCCAATTTGGCAGGCATACTCGCGAACAAAACCAGGGAAATACAATTTTCAGATGACTCAGTCCCAAATTTCCGCGACCAGTTTTTTCAAGTCAACTTTCTTTGTCCTTACATTTGTGCTGACGCTCTCGGGAGCGATTACTGTATTGCGTGCCCAGGAAACTGACGATGTCGTGCGAACGACCGTCTCCCTGGTGCAACTGAATGTTGGCGTAGTCGATAAGGAAGGGCGGGCCATCACCTCGTTAACCCGGAACGATTTTGCCGTTTATGAAGACGGAGTACGACAATCTATTTCCCAATTCGAGCCCACCAACGCGCCTTTCAGTCTAGTGTTGCTGCTTGATGTCTCCGGGTCGACGGTGACCTTTCGCCCGCAGTTAAAGCTGGCCACGCAACGCTTCCTTGATGCACTCGCTCCGGAAGACCGCGTGGCGGTCATCCAATTCAATGCTAAGACCAAAAAGCTCTTAGAGTTTTCAACCAATCGCAACCGAATTGCTTATGCGATCCAGCTTGCCGATGGGGCTGGAGATACTTATTTCTATGACGCGCTGAAATATGCTTTGAAGGAACTCGAGAAAGAAGGTAAGCGACGCAAAGCGATAGTCGTGCTGACCGACGGGCTCGATACGGAGATGCGCAATGTAGATCGCAGGGTGGTGGCGAAGGCGCAAACTGATGAGGAAGCACTTTCGGCAATCAAACCTGACGCCAGTGGTCCGCTGACCACAGTACTGAACGCTGCGGACCGGCAGGGAGTGACGATCTATCCCCTCGCCTTGCCGTCCGGCGATCCGAAGCGATTGCCTCTGCCCGGTCCTGACATCACCGGCATCTATGCCGCGGCCCGCAGCCGACTTCAAAGTCTCGCCAAGCGCACCGGCGGGCGTCTTACCGAGATCAATCGTCTCGATCAGATGGCCAAACTTTATGCCGAGGTGGCGGCCGACCTGCGCACGCTTTACACGGTCGCTTACCAGGCGCCCAGCGATCGCCCGCGCGATGGGAAATGGCACGACATACGAGTTGAAGTGACTTATCCCGCGCTTATCGCACGCACCCGTCCCGGTTACTACGCGCGCTGATTCGTTTGCCGGAAGCGGTTGAGCGCCCAGGTATCGTTCGGGATCTAGTAGTGAACGGGAAACGATCCACGAAATTACTCGAAGTCCACACCAACTCGCGTTCGGCCATACCACTCGACGACAGAACCGAGGAGCGGTAGCGACCGGGTAGCGTGTGCGTCACTCACAACCGGTAGAACACGGTCTTGTTTCTTGAATCTAGCGACACTTGACCCGGTCGCTACAGCTCCTCGGTTCTGTAGTTGACTAGCACCCAGGGGGTTGCGCCAACCTGCATCAGTAACGTGATTTTCGCTCGCTTGACACCCTCAAAACCGGACCGTATATTCAGGACTTCGCTTCACCTAAGGCACCCGTAGCTCAGCTGGATAGAGTACCTGACTACGAATCAGGGGGTCGCACGTTCGAGTCGTGCCGGGTGCACCATTCTTTCTTTCGCTGTACCTGCAAACTAGCTAACTCATAATCACTAACCCCCCCCTCCCCACGAAACTTCTCTCGTTGCCATGCGTAGTGGTAATCAAGGTCCGGCGGGCGTGCTACAGTTGTAGTTCAGGTTGCGTAAATGCCATATCTCGAAG
>CAZVHN010000437.1:0-2818 GCA_964626895.1 uncultured Chloracidobacterium sp.
GCTGAAAAACTCATTTTGGAGTGCGGAGGCAAGCGTAGCGCGACTCCGCTTTGGATTGGCGAGCCCTAAAACCCCAAAAGAATCCAAAGCGCCGTCGCCGCTTCGCTCTGCCGGCGCACTCCACATTTCGCTCTCTTCGAAAACTGAAAGGGTTTTTCAGCAGCCTGCTAGAAGAGTCCCACACCAAACTTTAACCCAACGCAACTCCCGATCTAAGGGTTGTTTTTGGAATAATCACAAAGGAGTCAGTCTTTCAACACGTCGGCCAATGCTTTGAGGAGCTTTTCGGCGGTGTAGGGTTTGCTGAGAAATATCTTGACCCCTTCGAGTGAAGCTTGGCCTGCTTTATGGCCGGCCGTCAGGCCGCTGGCGGCGATGATTTTGACCTGAGGGTTCATTTTTTGCAGCGCGCGGATGGTTGCCGGGCCATCCATGAACGGCATTAGCATGTCGGTCAAAACAACGGCGACCTCGTTCCGGTGCTCTGCGTATAGCGCAACGGCCTCCGTACCATCGCTCGCCTTTAAGACTCGATAGCCAAAAGTTTCGAGTGTGCCGCGAGTTATCTCGCGAATTGATTCCTCGTCATCAACTACCAGAATCAATTCTCCGTTGCCAAGGGGGAGATCTGTTTGCAAGGCGCCTGCCTCGGCCGTTCCGGGCGCGTCGAGAGACGGAAGATACAAGGCAAACTGACTTCCTTTGTGGACCTCGCTATAGACGTTGATGAAGCCGCCATGGCTCTTGACGATAGTTAGCGCAGTCGAGAGACCTAGTCCGGTGCCTTTAGTCATCTCCTTTGTGGTGAAGAAGGGCTCGAAGATCCTGCTCTGGATCTCCGGCGACATCCCCGGTCCGGTGTCAGACACGGTGATCACGACAAAACGGCCGGCCTTGGCCTCGATGTGCACGCGCGCGTAGCTTTCGTCCAGAAACGTATTCTCGGCTTTGATTGAGATCGAACCACCGTCTGGCATGGCATCGCGAGCGTTGACACAGAGATTCATCAGAACCTGATGCAGTTGAGTGGCATCCGCCGAAATGATCCATAGGTCGTCGGGTAGGTCGTAAGCCATTTCAATCGACTTTGGCAACGTTTCGCGCAGAATTTTCACGATCTCCTTGATCAGGTGTTTGGGCTGCAAGGCCACGCGCTCGCCTTCTACGCCCCTGGCAAACGACAACACCTGGCGTACCATATTGCCACCGCGCTCGGCATTGGTGCGCAAAACTTCCAGCCACTTTCTGCTCGCTTCGTCGGTTGCCTTCAACCGCAGCATATCGATGGCCATCAGGATTGGCGACAACACATTGTTTAGATCGTGAGCGATGCCGCCGGCAAGTGTGCCAATGGATTCCATCCTCTGAGCGCGAAGAAACTGCGCCTCCATCCGCTTCTTCTCTGTGATGTCGGTATTGATCACGAGTATAGAAGTGGGCGCTCCTTGATCGTCGCGCACCAGAGTCCAGCGACTTTCCACAATAATCTCGGCGCCGTCGCGACGGATCTGATGAATTTCACCGCTCCACTCGCCCTTCTCGATTACGGCTTGCCGGGCATTTTCAAACTGGGCAGACGGCTCTTTAAGAAGTGACTCCACAGCGTTCTTGCCGGCGGCTTCCTCCGCGGTCCAGCCATAGATGCGCTCGGCCCCTTTGTTCCAGAACAGAATGTTCTGCTTGAGATCGCGCACCAGAATTGCGTCCTGCGCTTGATCCAGTAACGCTGCTTGCTGGCGTATTCGCTCTTCGCCTCGTTTGCGTTCAGTTATGTCGCTACGGATCGCTACGTACTGGTAGGGTTTTCCTTCGGGGTCGAGAAAGGGAACGATTGTTGTGTCGACCCAATAGTAGCTCCCATCTTTCGCGCGGTTCTTTATCTCACCACGCCAAACCTGGCCGCTCGCGATTGTGGTCCACAAGTTTCTGATGAACTCTTTCGGATGATAGGCGGAGTTGATGATGCGGTGGTCCTGACCAAGCAGCTCTTCTCGAGAATACTTGGAGATTTCGCAGAACTTATCGTTGGCATAGTTAATGATGCCGCGCTGATCGGTGATGGCCACAATCGCAGACTCATCAAGCGCAAACTTGATGTCTGCTAATTCCTTAAGCGAGCGCTGTAACGCTTCCTCCGGGAGAAGCTGTGTATCGAGCGATGTTGTTTTAGTCGCAGTCATCAGGTATTACGAGATCATGCTTCGGAATCGGCAGTGAGGCCCTGTACTTCATCGAGCTTTTTAAGCCGGTACCTTAGCTGGTCCCGCGAAATCCCCAACAATTCAGCAGCGCGGGTTTGGTTGCCCGCACTGCGCTCGATGGCCTGGCGAACAAAGGACATTTCTGCTTCATCCAGAGAGATTCCCTCGCTGGGGAGCACAAACTGGGCTGTCAGGTTGTCACTATTGGCTGACGGGCCGTCGTCGCGCCGGGCCGTTCCCAAAAGTCCTCCAGGCAAATATTCGGTTGTGATCACATCGCTGTCTTCCAGAATCAGCGCGCGTTCGATCACGTTGCGCAGCTCACGAACATTCCCGGGCCAGTCATATCTTCGAAACACTGCCACTACTTCCGGCGACAAGCTTGTGAGTTTTTTGCGCAGGCGAAGCCTCGAACCGATCGTATCGATGTAGTGTTGAGACAGGAGCAGGACATCGTCACCTCGTTCGCGAAGGGGCGGAATGTCTATTTGGATTATTGAGAGACGATAGTAAAGGTCGAGACGGAAACGACCCGCCTCACTTTCTGTTTTTAGATCGCGATTGGATGCAGCGAGCACTCGCACATCAAGCGGAATATCTTTCAAGCCACCGACACG
>CAZVHN010000438.1:0-2335 GCA_964626895.1 uncultured Chloracidobacterium sp.
GACCCAGGACGCGGCGCGGCATGCAAGCACTGGGGCGAAGACATTCACCGAAATCATGAACGTCAGAGACAAGGCGATTCCGAAGGAGTTGCTGGATAAGGCTGAGGCCATAGCAATCTTCCCGGGCGTAATTAAAGCTGCATTCATTGTGGGTGGTCGCGGCGGTCACGGACTAATCAGCAAACGCGTAAGCGGAGGCTGGAGCGCGCCGGCGTTTTTCAACCTGGGCGGCGGAAGCTTTGGGGCACAGATAGGTGCGCAAGTGAATGACTACGTGTTTCTGATCATGAATGAAGACGGCATGAAGGGTTTGCTAGAGGATAAGTTTGAAATGGGCGGTGAAGCCGGCCTAGTTGCTGGTCCGGTTGGCCGCGAAGTTGCGGCATCCACAAACACCACACTCGATGCCGGTATCCTCTCCTACTCACGCAGCAAGGGTGCCTTCATCGGCGTAGCGTTGAAGGGCGCCGTGATCAGTCCAGACAATGATCTTAACGAAGCCGTCTACGGTATGAAGGCGACTCAGGTCTTGACTGGGAAGCCGATGCCGTTAAGCAAGATGCCACCTAGTGTTCGCATTTTGCCACGCACACTTGCTCGCTACTCGATTCGCTAAGAAATCGCAACCATGGTGAATTCGTTTGGCGCGCAACAAAGGCTTGACGCTTTTGTTTGCGCGCCCTAGAATGCGGACGCCTTTAGGATTGTTCTTCATCCATCGAACCATCAGGTATCTGGCAACGGAATATTGAACCTATGCTCCCGCGCACTCAGCGTCAAAAAGAGATACTTGATTATCTCACTCGCTTCCTTGAGCGACATGGTTACGAGCCTTCCTACGCGCAGATAGCCAGACACTTCGGCGTTAAATCGAGAGCAACGATTGCCAAGCATGTTGCCGCGCTGGAGAAGCGCGGACTGCTTACACGCAAGAATGAAGACGGCGCCTTTGCTCTGACGGTGAAGGTTGATGACAGGGATGCGCTTTGTGAGGTGAGACTCCTGGGCTATGTAGCTGCTGGTGCCCCCATCGACGTCGTCGAAAATGCGGAGACAATCCCCGTCCCGCGTTTTCTGCTTGGACGCGTGCGCCCGGAACGAGTCTATGCGCTGCGGGTGAAAGGCGATTCGATGATCGATGAGCACATATGCGACGGTGATATTGCCTTAATCGAGAACCGCACCGACGCGCGCGATGGTGAGATAGTGGTGGCCTTACTCATCGAAGAGAACCAGGCAACACTCAAGCGGCTCTTTCGACGCGGTTCTAACGTCGAACTCCATCCAGCCAACTCTCAACTTCAGCCGCTCACCCTCCAGGCAAATCAGGTCGCGGTGCAGGGAATCTTTCGCGGGCTACTTCGCCCGACCAGCTAACCTACTGACTTTACACCGTTTTGAACTGCCTTCCGTTATGGTTTTGGCGGGAGTTCCCCTGGAAGATAGCTCAGGAAAGGGTCAACTAGCGTTTGGTTTTGCGGGCAGCCCGATTGAGAAGCTGATCCGTGTCGCGCTTTATCTCGAAAACGCACTCTTGAGGCTTCTTGTCCTGGCGCAATCCCAGGAAGACTGGATGGCGCATACGCCCGTCGGCCGTCCATTCGGAAAACTTGACCTGAGCTACCAGCTTGGGTTTCACCCACTGCACCGGTTCGTTGGTCTTGGGTTTGTCGACGAAGGGGCAGTCCGTGTTCTTGAGGGGCTGCATTAGCTTGTAAGTCTGCGCCAGAGTCTGATGATTAAAACCGCCCCCGGTATGTGCAACATAATGGAGTTTGCGATCACGATAGAGGCCAACAACGAGCGCACCGAAATATTCGCGTGAGTTTCGCGGTTCAGTGTAACCGCCGATGACCACCTCCAATTGTTGAATAGTCTTTATCTTCAGCCACTCGGCGCTGCGTCGTTGTGCGTAAGTGCTTTCCAGGCGTTTGGCGATCATTCCTTCCAGAGGAACTTTCGCGACCTCCTCGAAAAGCCTCTCACCCTCGCCAATGATGTGGTCGGAGTATCTGATGTTCTTGGACGACTTGAGTATTCCTTCCAGCGTGGCCTTGCGGTCGATCAATTTGCATCCCGTCAAGTCGAAGCCGTCAAGATAGAGGAGGTCGAAGACGTAAAATGCAAGCCTCGTGGTTGCTGCAAGTCGTTGGATGTCGCCGGCATTCTTTCGTCCAAGCCGCCGTTGCAGTAACTGAAACCTCGACACGCCGTTTTCGTCCAGGGCCACAATCTCACCGTCGAGAATTACACTTGAGCCACGAATACTTTGCGCGATGTCTGCTAACTCGGGATACTGCGCCGTCATCTCGATTTGGTTTCTGGAGATGAACCG
>CAZVHN010000439.1:0-4901 GCA_964626895.1 uncultured Chloracidobacterium sp.
CTATCTGGGCGACACGATCTACGCAGACTCGGTCTTCCGCCCCGCTCCGGCGATGACGCTGGACGAGTACCAAGCGGCCTACAGGCTGAATCGCACGTACCTGAACCTGACCGACCTGCTCAAGTCGACGTCAACCTACGCGCAGCCGGACGACCACGAGGTGTTCAACGACTACAGCGGCCAGACCGTCGATCCGAGTCGATACGCCGCGGGGATCGGGGCCTTTCTCAACTACATGCCGCTTCGGGAAAGCGGCCTGCTCAACGACCCGACCTGTGCCGGCTCGCCGCTGTTCAGAGTGTTCCACTGGGGCACCATGGCGGACGTGATCGTTCTGGACAATCGCTCGTGCCGGGGTTGCCGTCCGGATCGTGGATGAAGTTCAGGATCTCGTTCCGCTCGGCGGCGTAACCCTCCCAGCGGTCGTACGGCAGTGCCCAGTACTGCTGGATCACGTACTGGTTGACGACGAACTTGAACTTCGCCGTCGAGTTCAAGAGCGCGTCCTTGAACGCTTGCTTCTGCACGGGGCCGAGGACCGTCCGTGTCGGGTCGTTGATCGCTGCCAGGCACCCGGCCGGTGGGCTGGCCGGCAGGCCGAAACCCGTTCGGAACGGCGCCGGCAGCGTCGGCGCCAGATCGCCCGCGCAAGCGACTGCGACGTCGCTGCTTCGGCAGGAGCGCCCGTCCAAAACGATCACGTCCACCATGGTGCCCCAGTGGAAGACTCTGAACAGCGGGGAGCCGGCACAGGTCGGGTCATTGAGCAGGCCGCTTTCCCGAAGCGGCATGTAGTTGAGAAAGGCCCCGATCCCGGCGGCGTAGCGTGCCGGGTCGACGGTCTGACCGTCGTAGTCGTTGAAGACCTCGTGGTCGTCCGGCTGCGCGTAGGTCGACGTCGAGTTGAGCAGGTCGGTCAGGTTGATGTACGTGCGATTCAGCCGGTAGGCCGCTTGGTACTCGTCCAGGGTCATCGCCGGCGCGGGGCGGAAGATCGAATCTGCGTAGATCGTGTCGCCCAGATAGACGAAGAAGTCTGCGTTTTCGAGCCGGGCGGCGTTCAGGACCTCGAAGTTGTTGAAGGCCGGAAGACCTCCGACCGTCGTCCCATCCGAATCCCCGGCGAAGGTGAACTTCACGTTCGCGGGCGTGCCGGAGTCCGGCGCCGTCTTGAATGTCCCGACCGGGCTCACCGATCCGCCTGCTTCATTCCCATGCCGGAATCGGTAGTAGTAGGTCGTGTCGGGTTGCAGCCCGGTGGCCTCGATTTTGATGGTGAAGTCACCGGTTGATGAGGTCTGCGGCTCCGTTGCCTGAAAGGCTTTCTGTCCGGTAAGGGTCGGGTTGTCCCACACCTCGACCTTGGCTGACGTTTGGCGATCCACCCTGGTCCAGAGGATCGCACTGGCTGAAGTTACGTCGCCGCTCGCCACGCCGTGAGTAAACACCGGCTGGCCAGACTGATCGGCGAAGAGCGCGGTGCCCGTCACCACGCTAAGGATAAGGGCAAGTATCATGGCTGACTTCATTCTCTTCTCCAATTCGGTTGAGTTGTTGTGAGCGCGATCCCGACTTTGGAATTGCGCGCGTCTCGCGCATCAAAGCAACGCTATGCGCAGTGCATAGTGTTGTTAACACTCTCTTATGGCGCGGGCTTTATGCCGAACTCCACCCACCCCACGAGATCTGTGAACGCCGTTCCGATTTCCGCCGGCGTAAAGACGCAGTGACCGTAACGATTGATACTGCGTTGCACGAGTAGGTTCGACTGTCCTGATGCCGTGACGAGGTTGAGATACGACATCTGGTTAAAGCCGGGGGCGACTGGATCGCGCGATGTGGAGAGCATGACCATCGGGATCTGCAAGTCGCCCGACGGTTCGTAGTAATGATTCATGTAATTGAGCGCGCTGGGCGATGCATTGAAGCGCCCGACGTTCGCGTTGATGGCTGCCAGAAGCGGCGCTGGTAGCACCCCGCTTGTGTATTGCACGTTCCGATTGCCAAAGTATGGCTTCCCGTGTAACTCGGGCACGAGATCGTTGTATGAACCCGCATTGCCGGCGAGAGCCGTAACGATTGACTCTACGAGTTCCGCCCCGCTTGCGAAGGGGGCCGGCGTCTGGTCGATGCTGGCAATTGCAAACGCGCCTCCCGGGTTGCTCTGCATGGCCGCGATTGCCGGCAAGACGATCGCGTTCGTGATGTCGGTCCCTGGTGGCACGCCGCCCGCATTGCCCGGGAGGACGCCGGGATAGAAGAAGTCGAACAGAGCGCGGGTATTTGCCAGATAATCAAACTGCTGTTTCGTGCCCCCCGCGACGGCGCAGGCCGGCAGCGCGCCCGCAAAGGTGCCGGGATACTGTTCCACCAGTTTGATTGTGATGAGTCCTCCCATAGACGCCCCGCCGATGTACACACGGGCGGGCGGGCCAAATTTCGACGTGAAGATTCCCAGCAGTTGATGCGTCCGCTGCGCGCCATCTTTGACCGCCCAACCGTTCTCCGAAAAACTTGTGAACGCGACGGCAAATCCCTGCGGCGCGAGGAGACTGATGATCAAGTCCGCCTCTGCCGGTAAAGCGACAGGCTCGGACTTCGAGACGGCGCCATGCGCGTATAGGAACAGTCTACCGTTCCAGTTGGCCGGGCGGACCAGGCGGTAGAGTGCACCTGGCCCGAATTGACCGTCGACGACTTCATTGGCCAATACTTCATTGGCGTTGCGAATGTGCGTAATGGGCCGTTTGCCGGCCGCTTGAGCAGCCACCGATAACGCAAAAACGAGGATCAATGCAGAAACTAGAGATTTCATAATTTCCCCCTAACTTTGTATTCAACGGATTCTCCAGATTGTGGCTAACTTCCCTGATGCAAATCGCTAATCGGCAGTCGGCAATGTCTGTCCGCCCACCGGCGGTCCCTGCGCAGCGCAAGTTGACAACTTGGCTTACGCAATCACGTTTTCTTTGAGTCCGGTTAGGCGCGTACACTCCGCACAGGGTTCGCGTTTCCCACGTTCCGGTAAAGGTGAGGTTGAACTTGTTCAAGGCCGGAACTGTTGGCCACTTCCGACCGGTAACCCTTCCAAGTGCCGCAGATAATACTGGTAGCGACGCAGCTAGTCAAGTGACGCGTTGTTACCGTAGACTTTCCAGTCTGCGACGGCGGATCTTACTGCGCGGTTGAAGAACGATGAAAATCTTTTAGTACGCGAAAGAACTGTGGGGGATCGACATCAACGAGAAGAAGCGACAGATCCAATTGCGCAAAGCGTAGGGACCAAAACACAGTATGTCATGTCTTACTAGTTACTTCGATCTATGGCGCACTCAAACAAAGATAAAGCAGTCGCCGAATTGGAATAGGCCTTGCGGAATGCGATTGGATTTACATCGCCTGAAGGTTCATGGGGGTCACTGAGTACTTCAAGCCATTTGGAACATCGGGGACACGGCACACCATACTCGTGTTCACCGTCGCATTCTTGTATGGCTAGTTTGAAGCACGATGAGTAAAGAGCTGTCCCCCAACACCACGCTTTCGCATTACCGCAGCCTATCGAAGATCGGCGCGGGCGGAATGGGTGAAGTGTATCTGGCTCAGGACACAAAGCTCGATCGCAAAGTGGCGTTGAAGATTCTGCCTGCTGACCTTGCCGCAAACCAGGACCGCATGCGCCGTTTCGTTCAGGAAGCGAAAGCGGCGGCTGCGCTCAACCACCCTAACATCGCACACATTTACGAAATTGGTGAAAGCGAAGGCACGAACTTCATCGCGATGGAGTTTATCGACGGCGAGACATTGCGGGAAAAGATTCACGGCGGAAAAAGTGAGTTGAAGGTCCTACTCAAACACTTGCTCCAAGTCGCGGAAGGGTTGGCGAAAGCACACGCGTCAGGAATTGTGCATCGCGATCTTAAACCCGACAACATCATGATCACGCGTGAGGGGCACGCGAAGATTCTTGATTTCGGCCTGGCAAAGCTGCTTGAGACGAAGCCGGAAGACGCGGCGGAAATTGGCGAAGCCGCGACCGCGATGATGCCCGTTCAGCATTCGACCCCTGGCGTCGTGATGGGCACAGTGGGTTACATGTCTCCCGAACAGGCGCAAGCGAAACCTGTCGACCAGCGCTCCGACATCTTCTCTTTCGGCTGCCTCCTCTACGAAGCAGCTACTGGTCGCAAGCCGTTCGCCGGTGACTCCGTCGTTGACACGCTGCACAAGATCATTCACGAGCCGGCGCCGGCCATCACTGACTTTAATCCTTCAGCGTCACCTGAACTGCAGCGCGTCATCCGCAAGTGTCTGGCGAAAGAGCCGGAGAAGCGATACCAAACAATTCGCGACACGGCCAACGACCTCGAAGAGTTGCTGGAAGCGATGAAGGGCACAAGCGACATCGAGCGCTCTGTGGCGCCGTCCACGAACACGAGCAGCGCGATCGGGAGCACCGGCGACGACGTGCGCCCGGAGAGCACTGCGTCAGTTACACACCCGCCCGTATCGAGCGCCGAGTACATTCTCTCCGGAGTCAAACAATACAGATTTGCCGCAGCCATTGTGGTCCTGGTGCTTGTTGTTGGCGCAGTCGGTCTCGGGCTTTATCTGCGCGCGGGCAAAAGCGAAGTGGCCATCGACTCTATTGCGGTGCTGCCGTTTCAGAATAAGAACTCCGATGCCGACACGGAATACCTATCGGACGGCTTGGCCGACTCGCTCATTTACCGGCTTTCTCAATTGCCTAATCTAAAAGTAAGCCCGACGAGTTCCGTTATCAGGTATAAGGGAAAGGACACAGACATAGCACAGATCGCCAAAGAACTTGAGGTTGATGCGGTCATGTCCGGGCGTGTTTCTCAGCGCGGCGACAATCTGACGATAAGCGTCGAACTGGT
>CAZVHN010000440.1:0-1656 GCA_964626895.1 uncultured Chloracidobacterium sp.
CATCGGAGACATTCCGCCAGGTGATGCCCATGTCATCTGTTTTCCAAAGACCGCCACCGGTGGTCCCCATGTAATAAGTCTTCGGATCGCCGACCACTCCGCAGCCAGCATTCGAACGCCCGCCACGAAATGGGCCTATGGATCGCCACTTAACTGTTTTGAAAATGCTGTTGTAATCATCCGCAGCAGCGTTTTGTGGAACTTGCGCGGACGGATGGCCCACCAGGAAGCAGGCAAGAAATATTGATAGCAGGTGTTTTGACATGGAAGAATCCTCACCAAAGAATTTGCCAGATGATACACACGGTAATCGGCACGGGCTGGGACGAGAGTTGCGTTTGCAACACGTTGTAGCTCATCAGTTTCAGGTGCTTACCGAAATTGGTGTGCTCGATTAACAATTTGATTGCCAGCACCAGGGCGATAACAAAAGACCTTTTAAGACGTCGCGCCAGATTTTGCGGCCTCGGTAACCTTCGCCAGTTGCCGCGCGCGGGGCGGCGGATGACCTGCGTGAGCCGGCCGGTTCTTTTTTCCCTGCTTACTTCGTCTCTTCTTTGGCATAGACTGCGAATGCTCAATCAATGGATGAAGGGACTTCCATCTTCGTTTCCGATTCCTATTTGGTTTTCATTCTGTTCAGTCTTCGAGTAATCGTCAAGACATCGTCGCAGCCTTTGACGTTCGAAAAAGCCGAAACAGGGCCCGCGTGCCACCAGGTGCCCGCGGAAGGACCGGCCATTACCGCAGGGTGACTTCCGTCGCGAGATTAATCAATAGGCCTGAAGACGAAGCTCGCACGCTGGGTTATGTGATTGAGTATGCGACGCCCGGAACCGTTCATGGGATGACGCTAAGATAACGACATTATGTCGTGAGATCTAGCCGGACGAAGGGTGACTCTGACGGCTGCTGGTCCGGTAAGTATTGGTTCATCTCGTTTGGGAGATCGGGTAAGACGGCTTGAAATGGACTTAAAATCCGTTGACCGCAAGGTCGTGTGGGTTCGACTCCCACCCTCGGCGCCACTTTAATTCTTTTCGCTACTGCGCTTTGCATCACGTTGACAACCATCATCCTTTACCTCGGCTTACCCGACGAGGGGAAGATGAGGAACCCTTCAACTCGCCTTTCGTCCGAACCTGATCACTTCGCCCCATGGCTCTGTGAGCTTGTCGACCGCGGCTTTTAGAACCGTCAGCGCAGCGCGAGCATAGACCTTAGTGACTCCAGGCTTAGCATGGCCCAGCAGATCTTGAGTGTCATACTCGTGTACTCCGTTTGCGCGAAGACGCGTCGCAAAGGTACGTCGCAGATCGTGCCAGATGATTCCTCCGGCCTTTGTCTCGCCATAAACGATCTGTGCTCGCTTGCATGCTTCTTCAAAGCCCCATTTGAGAGAGTATTCGCTTACCCCGTTGTGGTCGGCGTCGAACACGAACCCGGCTGGTGAGCGATCTTGCATTGCTTCCAGTAGGGCACCGCGCACTACCGAGTTCATGGGAATCAAACGGTACTTGCTCCCCTTCCCCAACCACAATTAGCCAGCCTGGTACCTCGGAAAGAAAGACCGGTCCCCCTAAGTTCGGGTTCGTGGCCCAATTGCCTCAAAATAAAAACTACTCCTACGGTGATTCGTTGCCTCATAAATAAATC
>CAZVHN010000441.1:0-4847 GCA_964626895.1 uncultured Chloracidobacterium sp.
GAATCGATCACGGTGGGCATAGAAGAGTTGCTCATCGTTAGCCATCTCAATCGTGACCTTGAGACCATGCTGAACCTGGGAATAAAAGTTGATTAGGTGAGGATTTATGTCGTTGAGCAGAGCGCGACCGGGCTTGAGACCGAGCGCCATCGCGAGTCCGCCACAAAATGGTTCGACGTAGCGCCTATGTCTGTGCTGTTGCCAGATAGTCGCGACCTGCGGCACCAACCAGCGCTTGCCCCCTGCCCACTTCAAAGGCGGATTCAATAAGGGGTCTGCAATCCGCTGTCGCCCCTGCGGAGAGTTTCGCAGGCCCTTGTCCCCTGGCGGTGGCAGACCAGTGGATTCCAGCTTGGATGCAGAGGTCGACTTCATTTATTTGGTTTGGAGTCTGTGGGAAAAACATTCGAGACCAGGTCACCTGGTCCCTGAAAGGGACGAAGTTAATAGCCGGGGGCAACGCCCCCGGAAAACGTGTAAAGCAACCGACCCTGAAAGGGTCGCAGTGCCAAACAAAGATTCAACTCCCCTATGTGCCCGTCGACTCTGCGACCCCTCCAGGGCCGGGATGGGACCCTTCGCTTACCGGGGGCGCTGCCCCCGGCTATTAACTTCATGCCTTTCAGGCATGTTCACACGCGAGACGTTTCAATTGATCCTTAACTTGCGCGCGCTGCCGTCGTCGGTGATTGTAGCAACCTTGTAAGTGCGCCTGGTCGACTTGATCACGAAATTCAGCTTCCTTCTGCCGGGATCATAACGCCCCTTTGGCGTGTCGAGAGTCACGACGAAGCCACCGGCACTCGACTCAGCGTTTACAGTCGTCCGGCGCCAACCGTCTTGCTGGTAACGCGGACTCATTCCATCATCTTCGTACAGAGTAACTGACGCCGAGCCCTTTTCATCTGGATAAACATTGAACGTGATGGGATCCACGGGCTTTTCACCCACATAGTTTAGCGCCGGCCCCATGGGGATAATCGCTCCGGCCCGGACAAACATCGGCACGGTTTCCAAAGGAGCATCGACCGAGATTGTAGTTTCCCCCTCGTACTTCTTGTTGGTCCAATAGTCGTACCAGGTGCCCTTGGGAAGGTAGACGAGCCGGCGGGTTACATCGGGTTTGACCACAGGCGCCACCAGAAGATCATTTCCGACCATGAACTGATCGTCTAGATTGTAAGTGTTCGGATCGTCTTGATAATTGAGCAACAACGGGCGAAACAAAGGAACGCCTGTGCGGTGGGCTTCCTCCAGTGTCGTGTAGAGGAATGGCAGCAACTGATATCGCAGCTTTAGATATTTGCGAATGATGTCTTCATAGTGCTTCCCGAAGCGCCACGGTTCCTGATCGTAGCCGTCAATGACCTTGTGATTGCGACAAAACGGAGCGAGAAAACTTATCTGATAGGAGCGAGTCAGCAACTCCCCGTTGCCACGACCGATAAAGCCGCCCACGTCGCTGCCGACAAATGGTTGGCCTGATAGTCCCAACGTGGTGAACATTGGGATATTCAACGCGAGGGCGTCCCAGGTGCTGTTAGTGTCGCCGGTCCACATTGTTGAGTATCTTTGTATTCCTGCATAAGCAGCGCGCGTGATCACATATGGCCTGCGATCAGGCTGCAGTCGCTGAAGCCCTTCATAAGTTGCGCGAGCCATTAGCAAGGCAAAAACGTTGCGGTTCTTGGCGTGCGTTGAATTCTCTCCGGCGTCATTGCTGATGACATCGATCTGGTTTTTGCCTGTCTGATCCACGAAGTCAGAAGGCTCATTCATGTCGGTCCAGATTCCGGCGACGCCAAAATCGGTGTAAGCCCGATGCAAATCGCCCCACCAGCGTCTAGCGTCCGGCAGAGTGTAATCCACAAAGACACTATCACCCGGCCAGACCTTGGGAATGAACAGGTCGCCGTTCTTGCGCCGCTGAAAATAATTGTTTCTTAGACCCTCATCAAAGACGTAATAGGTTTTGTCCTGCGGTTCCAGTGGTGACCTGGCAGATCTTGTAGCGGCGCCGGCGTCAGTAGGTGGCTGATGCTTGACTCCCGGATCGACAATCGTGACAACCTTAACTCCCTGCCGCCCGAGTCTCTCGGTCATTTCTTTCGGATTCGGAAAGCGCTTCGGGTCCCAGGTAAAAACGCGGTAGCCTTGCATGTAGTCAATGTCGAGATGCACTACATCGAGGGGCAGATCACGCTCGCGATATTGTTTCACCACTTCCTCAACCATCTTGTCCGGGTAGTAGCTCCAGCGGCTTTGCTGATTGCCAAGCGCCCATAGCGGCGGGAGGGGCATGTGGCCCGTGAGTTCGGTGTAGCGACCAAGGATTTTCTTTATCGAAGGACCGTAGAAAAAGTAGTAGTTGATCTCTCCGCCCTCCGCGCCGAACCAGACACGCTGCTGAGAGGATTTCCCGAAATCAAAGTAACTCCGGTAACTGTTATCAAAAAAGATCCCGTAAGCCGCGCCTCGCTCCAGGCCAAGATAAAAAGGCACGGTTTGATAGATGGGGTCTCTGCCTTCGGTGTAACCCGGAGTGTCGGAATTCCAGTTAACGAACGAGCTACGCCGCTTGTCCAGTCGCGCCGCCTTCTCACCCAGGCCATAATAATGTTCGTCAAAACCCAACTTCTTTGACACTGCTACAAACCGCCCCGCCTCCGGATCAAACACCGTTTCCTTAAGTAGACCTTTGGCATCATGGGCCATTGGCTGCTCGTCGGCATTGATAACTCTCCCGGTTCTCACATCGCGAAATTCGATGAGCAGGGGATCACGACGAACGACTACCTCAAGCTCATCCGTCTTGAGGGAGATGGAATCATCCGTTGATAAAAAACTCCAGCGTGCGGTTGGCCAATCTCTTTTTTCAATCGCCCAGGAATGGTCGCTTGAAGGAATCGCCTTGCCAAACGAGGTGCGTACGCGAACCAGATCGGCGGCAAGGACGATTAACTGGACCTGAGAGTTGTCCCGGCAGATTAAGGTGACTGCCTTCTGCGTCCTTGTGAAACTGACGATGGGACCAATCCTCTCGAGATTCGAGATGTCCTGCGCCGTAACAGCCGCAACGCATCCCAGCAGGCAACAGATAACTGCGAGGTATTTTTTCATTTAGAGTAAACCTAACTGAAGCGTCCCTCAATACGTCGGGACCGAGGAGCGGTACTGACCGGGTCGATTCAACGAGCGCTGGAGGCGCGGCAGAAGGTAGCCAGGGGCAAGCGGCTTTGCGCGCAGCCCCTGGTTACGCCAATAACCACGACCCGCCCTGAAAGGGCGTAAACAACCCCGCTGAACCCGAATACAGCGACTGAATTCCACGAGCGTCATGTTTGGTGATGCTGCTCCGCCCCTTCAGGGCGCGGTTGAGTTTGGAGGACTTGATCCAGGGGCTGCGCGCCGAGCGCTTGCCCCTGGCTACCTTCTGCCGCGCCTCCAGCGCTCGTTGATAAGTCCCCTTCATAAAACCACTGCTCGATTCTGTAGTCAGCGGCTGAATTATTCTGGTCTAACTCCACGCGGTTCTCAATTTCGATTTTCATGCTGCCTCTGCCGCACCCGCCCTGTATTGAAAGCCGCCTACGTTCGGCGTCTTAAACTTCACCTGACCTTTGCGGGAGATTGCCGGCCCGCAAAAGCCAGCCGTGCCGCCCCGAGTAAGCCTGCATCGTCGCCACACTCAGCACGAGTTATTTTTACGCTTCGAGCTGGAAGCGGAAACGCCCGCTCGATCACTTGCTGGTGCATGTGCTGTTCGAATAGTTCCCACCCATTTGATAGTCCCCCGCCAATAACAATAATCTCCGGATTGAGTAGATTAACCAAACTTGCGAGGCCGATTCCTAAATACACTCCCATTCGTCTGAAGACTTCGAGAGCAAGTTCATCGCCTTCCAAGCCGGCCTGGTAGACCGTTTCCGAAGTAAGATATTCGCTCGTGTGGAGTATGGAGTCTGGATAGCGGGGCCGTGCTTCGCGCGTCATTCGTACAATTGCCGTGGCCGAGGCGTAGACTTCCAAACAACCGCGGCTGCCGCACGTGCAAGCAACGCCGGCAAAGGGATCAACGCCCAGGTGTCCTACTTCCCCCGCCGAACCGTCCACGCCGCGCCACAATTGTCCATCGAGAATAATGCCGCCGCCGACGCCGGTCCCCAGTGTTACGCAGACGATGTTGCTATAGCCTCGGCCTGCCCCCTGCCACATCTCACCTATAGCGGCAGCATTCGCATCGTTCTCAAGAATTGCCGGCCACTTAAGTTCGCTCTCCAGGGCCGCCGCAAGTCGAAAACCATCAAGACAAGGTACGTTTGGCGCTTTGACCACCACGCCGTCCGCAAAGTTGACCGTTCCTGGAACAGCGATCGAGACCGCGGAAATCTGGCCCACTCCTCCAGTAATGTGACGCTCGCCTTCGTGGGCAGCTTCAACTAAAGCATGCACGATCCCGTCCGGCTTTTCTGCGTGAGGTGTTGGTTGTTTGAGGCGGTAATGGATCTTGCCATCGCAGCTAACGACAGCAGCGCGAAGGTGCGTGCCTCCCAAATCAGCGGCAAATATGAGTCCGGATTTTGAACCGGATTTATTGGAAGCAGACATTATCTGGCCCCTGGCCTTTTTCCGTATCGAGCTGCGACTACTGCTGGAGTATCGCTATTATGTCCAATTTGCAGATTGATGGCGAGACGGATGAATTGCGCCATGGACCACGCGAGAGGCGTAGCCGATCCAGTTCCGCCTCCAAAGCGAAGATCAGCTCGCGAAGATTCACGTCGATCCCAGATCTGTTCAGGAAGCATCATTCCCTCCTTCGCGAAACGCATCATTGCGTCCAGGTG
>CAZVHN010000442.1:0-7483 GCA_964626895.1 uncultured Chloracidobacterium sp.
GTGGATCTCAGGTCGCGGTTAAGGAGCATACCGGCGTTGCTGCCGGGGTCGCCGAGCTGGGTCTTGGTCTTCTGGTCTTCCCCTTCTTGACAGTTCCGCCTGACGGCGCGTAGGGTTGCGGCTTTGGCGGGCAGTTGTGGGATTCGTGGAGGCGAATCTGTTCTGGTGAACGGCGCGGTCTTCAAAACCGTCAGTGAGACTGTGAGAACAGGCTCAGGTAGGTTCGATTCCTACACGCCTCCGCCAGAACCAAAAGACAGCAGGCAGGAGGCGGGAGCAGACGGCAGGCACGGCGTTAACCAGTCGCGGACCAGAGCGGTCCACCTCACTTAAGACTGACGATTGAACGAGACTCAAGACTGATGATTGAACGAGCGCGAAACTCCGGCGCTCAAAGGAACTCCTCACATGATCAGAGATTGGGTTGCACTCAACATGACCCCGGGCATCGGACCTCGCGCTGCTGCCAAACTCCTGGAACGCTTCGGTGCCGCTGAAGCTGTTTATGGTGCAACTAGAGCCGAGCTGGAAAAGTTGCGTCTGTTGCCGGAAGCTGTCGACAGCATTATTGCGCGCGACTTGTTTGAGAATGCCGAAACCGAGATTGAAAACGTAAGGAAAGCCGGCGCCGATCTTTTAATACTTGACGATGGCGTTTATCCCGCGATGTTGCGCGAGATCTACGATCCACCAGTCACTCTATACGTGAAGGGCGCCTGGGAAGAATGTCTCGAGCAGCCGTGCGTGGCGATTGTGGGCTCGCGCAGATGTTCGACATACGGGCAGAATTCGGCTTTGATGCTGGCGCGTGATTTGGCCCAAAGGGGAGTCACAGTAGTCTCGGGCTTCGCGCGCGGAATCGATGCCTCAGCACACCGCGGCGCACTCGAAGGCGGTGGTCGCACGGTGGCCGTGCTGGGCACGGGAATCGACCAGGTTTATCCGCGCGATCATAGAAAACTGGCGGACGAAATTCTTGAACGCGGGGGGGCAGTAGTTACGCAGTTCCCGCTTGGCACTCCACCCGTGTCGGAAAACTTTCCGTACCGTAACCGCATCATTAGTGGCTTGAGCCTGGGCGTTGTGGTGGTTGAGGCGGCGGAAAATTCCGGCTCTTTGATAACGGCGCGGTTGGCGATTGAACAAAACAGGGAAGTCTTCGCAGTCCCGGGGAACATTACTTCGCGTAACTCCTTCGGCACGAATTACCTGATCAAAGGGGCGGGCGCGAAGCTGGTGCAGCAGTGGCAGGACATCGCAGCCGAGTTGCCGCCGCAAATCGCGGCGAAGTTGTTGCCGCCCCCTTTTGGGGAGAAGAAGAAAGAGAAGTCGCTAGCGGACCAGCTTTCTTTAGTGCCGCATGGGCTTTCAGATTCTGAGACCACGGTTTTGAAGCTATTGGCAGCAGACAACCCGGAACACATTGATTCACTCGTCGACCGGAGTAAGTTATCGATTTCAGATTTAACCGCCGCGCTGTTAGCGTTGGAGATGCGCGATCTGGTGCGGGCTTTGCCGGGGAAGTGTTTCGTGCGGAAGATGTAATGGAAGAATTTTTATGGGAACGATATTAGTCAACGGGCCGATTTCAACTCAACAACTGCGTGAAGCTGGAGAAGAACTGTATGGCGACATGGTCAAGGCTGTCATCGACATCGAGAAGGGAGTAATGGCGGTTGGGGCTGAGCTACATGCGGACGAAGAAGCATTTTTGATTGAACGGAATTCACGGCAGGAGGATCTGTGGGGTATTAACTTGTATACGAACCGCGCAATGCCTGAAATGGTAGAGTTCGATTCCATGATTAATATAAGACCCAGGCAGAACAATAGGTCTCGCGGGGTGGAAGACCCCAACGTGCGGGAAGGGATAATTGGGATAGTTCGCACGCTAGTGCAGTAGGCAGGAGGAAATGACAACCTATCATCCAGATCTGGCCGCTGGTCGCTGGTTCACCTTTTCACTTGCCGCTCAACTTGGAAATGTCGGCAGCGAGTATGAGCGGGCGCTACGATGGAAAGAGCGCGGCGATGAGGTTCGCTTTGAGCACGCCTTCGCGCGCATGCTCGAGTTAGTCGACCTGACGATTGCTGACCCCCGATGGAAGAATCATCGGCTCAAAGAGTTGACGCGGTTGAGGGAAGTAATTTGCGATGAACTCTGCAATGAGACTCGCGAGTTCAATTCGCCCTCTGACCTGCGAGAGTATTTTCTGTATTTCGGAATTCTGGCTCGAAGCGAACGAGATAAGGCGGTCGATGCAGTTGGCGTCGTCAGTAAATAGTAATGGCAAAAAACCTGGTCATCGTTGAATCGCCGGCAAAGGCGAAGACAATTAATAAATACCTGGGGAAGGACTATCTGGTTAAAGCCTCGATAGGCCACATCAAAGACCTACCTTCCAAAGGCCTTGGGGTTGATGTCGACAATGATTTCAAACCAACCTACGAATTAATTCCAGACTCCCGAAAGCGGAACAACCAAAGAATCGTGGCGGAACTTAAGAAAGCCGCCAGGGATGCGGACGCCGTTTATCTTGCTGCCGACCCGGACCGCGAGGGCGAAGCCATCTGCCAGCACCTTGCCGAAGAGATTGTTCCTAAACGGCCCGCCAAGCCCACCTATCGGGTGATGTTCAATGAGATCACCAAACGCGCGGTGAATGCGGCGTTTGAGAATCCAGGACAAATAGATGGACACCTCGTTGACGCACAGCAGGCTCGTCGCGTTCTGGATCGTCTGGTGGGTTACAAAGTTTCACCGCTTCTATGCCGCACGATCGGGGGCCGGCTTAGCGCAGGTCGGGTGCAATCAGTCGCCTTGAGAATGGTTGTCGAGCGCGAACGAGAAATCGAAAAATTCCTGAAAACGGAGTACTGGACGATCGTCGCCAACTTAGCGGCAAAACTGCCGCCGGCGTTTGATGCCAGACTTTTCAAGGTCGGCGAGAAAACGGTTAAGACGAGCGGTTTCGATCAGGACATTAAGAAAAGCGAGATCCTGATTAACGAAGAAGCCCGGGCCACAGAAATTGTTGCCGAGGCACAGAAAGAAACTTTCGTTGTCAGCGAGGTAGCCACTAAGGAGCGGAAACGAAATCCAGTGCCACCATTCATTACTTCAAAGCTGCAACAAGAAGCGTCGCGCAAGCTTGGTTTTGCGGTAAAGAAGACGATGATGCTGGCGCAGAAGCTGTACGAGGGTGTGGAGCTGGGGTCGGAAGGATCGGTCGGTCTGATCACCTACATGCGCACCGATTCTACGCGCGTTTCGGAAGCCGCTCTCGGCGAGCTCCGTGATTTCATTGGCAAGCAATACGGTCCCGCGTATCTGCCGGAGAAGGCCGTTCATTATCGTTCCAAGAAAGATGCGCAGGACGCACACGAGGCTATTCGCCCAACTGAGGTTGCGCGCACGCCGGATTCCCTGGTCCAGTATCTGAATAAGGATGAGCTGAGACTCTACCGACTTATCTGGCAGCGGTCAGTGGCTTCGCAGATGACTCCCGCGATCTTCGATCAAACAACCATCGACATCAACGCCGGTCGTTTCCTTTTTCGCGCGACAGGTTCGGTGCAGAAGTTTGACGGATTCCTGAAGCTGTACCAGGAGGGTCGCGACGAAAAAACCGAAGAAGAAGACGAAACCGAGCGTACTCTGCCAATGGTTGAAAAGGGCGAGGTGCTGAATTTAAAGACGATAACTCCCGAGCAGCACTTCACTGAGCCGCCACCTCGTTATACGGAAGCTACCCTGGTCAAAGCGCTTGAGGAACAGGGAATAGGTCGGCCGTCAACTTACGCTGCGATCATGACAACGATTCAGGATCGTGAATACGTTGAGAAGCTGGAAGGTCGGTTTCATCCGACCACCCTGGGCAAGACTGTAAACGACGTGCTGATCGAAGGTGGGTTCGACGACCTCTTCAATGTCACCTACACAGCGCGCATGGAGGAAGAGCTCGATCACGTCGAGGAAGGAAAGCTCAAATGGACCGCCGCGCTGCATGAGTTCTATGACAAGTTCAAGGACGATCTGAGCAAGTTCAAGAAATACACCGATGAGATCAAGAATGTAGACACACCCACTGACGAAGTCTGCCTCAAGTGCGAAACCAAGGGGATGGTCCAGAAGTTCGGGCGTTTCGGGAAGTATCTCAAGTGTCTGAATTGTGGCGCTACACGTGACGCCGAGCCTAAGGCCGGAGCGAATGGCAGTGCAGCAGGCGGAGAGGCAAGTGCCGGAGGTAATGAATCGGAAGAACCGGAACCTTGCGACCTCTGTGGCAAACCCATGCAGCTCAAGCGGGGTCGCTTCGGTCAATTCTTGGGCTGTACGGGTTATCCCGAGTGCCGCAACATTCGGAAGATCTCCAAAGGCGGTGCAGTTGGCCCGGCACCGATCCCGCTCGATGAGAAGTGCCCTGTCGACGGAGCGCAACTCGTGAAACGGTTCGGGCGTTTCGGGGAGTTTATCTCCTGCTCAAACTACCCAAAGTGCAAATACATCAAGCAGGAGTCGACGGGCATAGCGTGTCCGCGAGAGGGATGCGTGGGTGAGCTGGTCGTCAAGAAATCGAAACGTGGAAAGACATTTTACGGTTGTTCGCAGTACCCCACCTGTGACGCGGTCTTTTGGAACAAGCCGGTGAAGGAAGCCTGTCCGAATTGCCATGCGCCTTTTCTGCTCGAGAAGACTACAAAAAAACAGGGCACTTTCCGTCACTGCGCAAACGAAGAGTGTGGGTACAATTCGAACGAAACCGGCACCGACATCGCTAAGGTCAAGCAAACCAGAGTGGAAAGAGACCGCCAACCTGCTCGCTGAATCCTGGGTGGCATAGACTTTAGTCTGTGGTGCTGGTTGAGGTAGGTTCAAGGTTAGAAGGTATAGCACACGCCGACACAGACTAAAGTCTATGCTACTTCTTAAATCTTAGGAGAATTTGATCATGCTACGACGCTACGCCGCACTGGCCCTGCTTCTGATCTTCGTGTTCTCGCCGAACGCAATTTTCGCGCAGCAACCAGCTCAAACCCCGTCCAGTCAGCCCACGGTTCGGCCGCCGCAGCCGGGTCAACAAACGCCGGCAAAGGACCCGAACGATCCCATCGAGCGAATCAAGGACGAGGGTATGAATCGTTCACAGGTAATGCAGACGATGAGTTACCTGACTGACGTAATTGGTCCGCGTCTTACCAATTCGCCGGGAATGAAAAGAGCAAACGAATGGACGCGCGATCAAATGGCCAAGTGGGGATTGCAGAACGCCCATCTCGAAGCATGGGGACCTTTTGGACGGGGCTGGACACTAAAACGATTTTCCGCGCAGGTGGTTGAGCCCCAGGCAATACCGCTGATCGGCTACCCGAAAGCCTGGTCGCCGGGTACCAACGGACCGCTCACGGCGGAAGTGGTTTACTTCGATGCGAAAGACGAAGCGGATCTGCAGCGGTTCAAAGGCAAGCTAAAGGGCGCGATCGTCCTAAGCGCGCCCTTGCGAGAAGTGAAAGCTCACTTTGACGCCCCTGGTACCCGCAGGAATGAAAAAGACTTGCTGGGTCTGGCTGATGCACCTGACCCGAGGGTTGGAACACCACGGCGCTTTCAACTTACTCCAGAGCAGCGAGCCGCATTCAATCTGGCAGCAAAGAAATATCTCTTCTTGCATGAAGAAGGCGCCGCGGTTGTGATTGACCCCAGTCGTCTGGGCGATGGCGGAACAATCTTCGTGCAATCGGCATCAGTGCCACAGCCGGTACCGGCGGAACCCTTCGGTCCAAACTCACGCTCAATTCCCCCTTACGACAAGAGCGCTCCGAAGTTTGCCCCTCAAGTTGTGCTCGCAGTTGAACACTACAACCGCATCGTCCGTCTTATTCAGGCCGGTGAAAAAGTGACGATGACAGTAGACCTGGGCGTCGAATGGCAGGATGCCGACCCCATGGGTTACAACACGATTGCCGAGATCCCGGGCACCGATTTAAAAGACGAGGTCGTAATGCTCGGCGGTCACATGGACTCCTGGCATTCCGGAACCGGCGCGACCGACAACGGCGCAGGCGTTGCAGTGGCGATGGAGGCCGTTCGTATTCTGCAGGCTTTAAATCTGAAACCACGTCGCACGATCCGCGTCGGATTGTGGTCGGGTGAGGAACAGGGACTTCTGGGTTCGCGCGCTTATGTGGCTGAGCACTTCGGCCGATTTGAAACCCCCACGGCCGGAACTCCTGCTCCCGCACCAAGTCCGGCGTCGGCGCCCAAGCTCTTGAAGAAGCCGGAGTACGAAAGATTTAGCGGCTACTTCAATCTGGACAATGGGACCGGAAAGATCCGTGGTGTGTACCTGCAGGGCAATGAAGGAGTGCGCTCTTTGTTCCGCGAGTGGCTGATGCCATTCCGCGATATGGGAGCGGCAACGCTCTCGATCTCGAATACCGGTGGCACTGACCATTTGTCGTTCGATGCCATTGGTTTGCCGGGCTTTCAGTTTATTCAGGATGAGATCGAATACGACACTCGCACCCACCACTCGAACCAGGACGTCTTCGATCGCATTCAGGCCGACGATATGAAACAGGCCGCGACCATCATAGCCGCGTTTGTCTACGAGACAGCGACGCGAGATGAGAAGCTGCCGCGCAAGCCGATGCCGGGACGCTGATTCATTTCACTCTAGGCGCTGTCGGCCGTCCAAAGGGGGGTAGAATCCATTCGGGAGGTTCGGCCCTGAAAGAGGCGGACCTCCCACTGGAATCAATGAGGCGCAACGTTGCTTCTCGCCGCGGGAAGGCGTTATAAGTAGCGTTCAGTAATAACCGGTAACAGCGCGCCCGGAAACCTCACAACCATTCCGATCCTGCAAGGGTCGAACCTCACGAAAGGATTCTCAAGTGGCACAGACCCTCACCAGCCTTTTCATCCACATTGTGTTCTCAACCAAACATCGAGTTCCGATAATCACCCCTGAAGTCGAACCGGATCTATTCAATTACATGGGTGGAATTCTCAAGAACAATTCGTCGCCACTGCTCGCCGCTGGGGGCACCAGCGACCACGTGCACTTGCTGGTCTCGCAGTCAAAGAACATTGCATTGAGTGACTTGCTGAAAGACGTAAAGAAGGACAGTTCATCCTGGATCAAGACAAAAGGGGAAGTCTTCAATGACTTTCATTGGCAGGATGGCTATGGAGCATTTTCAATTAGCCAGTCTGAAGTTCCAGGGGTGAAGTTATACATTGCGAATCAGAAGGAGCATCATCGCAAGCAAACGTTTCAGGAAGAATTGATTCAATTGCTAGAGGAGTATGGGATCGAGTATGACGAGAGGTACCTTTGGAATTGAATCGTTTGACCCTTTCAGCATCCGACGCGGGCGGCCCGCGTTATTAATTGCGAGGTACAAGACGCGAAAGCGCCGTTGTTGAAATCATTAGACTTACGCGTCTAGTACCTTAGGAGGGTCAGGCATTGTTTCTGTC
>CAZVHN010000443.1:0-2802 GCA_964626895.1 uncultured Chloracidobacterium sp.
TCCCAACTTGCAAATTTGCTGAGCTTGAATTGTGAATTCAAGGAGCCGCTTTCGAGGAGCCACAAGTGACTATTGGGCTGCTCCAGTAGTCGCTGGTTTCACAACTCGTTTTTTTGGTTTTGGTTTGGCTACAGCCTCAGGAGCAGGGTTCCAAAAACCGGAATCGCTCGCGGTGAACTCTTTCGGCAAATAGCTCATGCTTGGGTTGAACGCGTAAATGCTGGTCTCGCTTACAATCACGCTTTCGCCGGCCATTTTGTCCGCCTTCTTTTTCTGATCATCTGTCATTGCCTCACGCACCCGCGGACCAATTCTGAGATCGTAATCGGCCAGCGATTTCATGGACCTTAAAAACATGTACGTTGTTCCCGGCATGCCCGCGATGACCTGGAAGGCCGCGACGTGCATCTCTGCTTTCGCTTTCTCGCGCGCCGCGTTAATCAGGGTTGTCACATACTCGGAGAAGTTATCTTCCTGGCCGGGACGCACCCGCACCGTTGTTATTGCGAAATATCGCATCTGGGCTACGTCAACCCCAGGCTTAAAACTGAGCTCCGGCCGAAACACCGCCAGCATGTCGCGCATGCCGGAGTGAAGGTCCGGGGCCTCCTTATCCAGTCGAGCAAGTTCGGCTCTCATCGTGCCGTTAGCACTTGCCATTTTTTTGTCGGTTTCCTTCGTGATCATCTCGAGCTCGGCAAAGGACTCACCGCCGGTGACGTACAGCACTTCGTTCTCGCTGCCCGCCACGGGGATCATTGCGATGCGGTGGTTCGGTGTCTTGAGCTTGCCAAAGATTGCGGCATAGCCGGCGGAATGCTTGTTGTGGGCCGGCATCATTCCGGGCTTGATTTCTTCGCGGACGATTAACAGCACTCGCGGCGGACCCATTTCGTCCGGCGTTTGTGCGATAGCTTGGGAGAAACTGGAAACGAAGAGAGAAACAAGAACTAAAAGGAGAGACTTCTTCATAGCTTACCCACCTCCATGGGTTGAAGGGCGTCTGCAATCTACAACAGTCTGGAAAGAATACAGCGAGATGGCGAGACTTATATGACCAATTCGGTATCAAGTCAATAGTCCGGACAGTGGAGTCCGGACAGTGGGGACTAGCTTGCGGTGAGAGACTTGCCACAGCGATTACAGAAGCGGGCAGAGGCTTCTTTCTGAACAGCTCCACATGCAGTACAGGTGCGGCCCAGTTGTAGATTCGCACCGCAGGCGGAACAGAATCCTGCGCCGGCGCTGTTCGCGGCCCCGCAAGTTCCACAACGACCGGGCAGGGGAGGAATGTAGCCTCCGGCTTTGCGCGCTATGTGCTCTTCGATTATCTTCCAGGCATCTTCAGTAATCCTGTATTGCCAGTAAGCGCCCAGCGCCGGCAGCGCCAGCAGCAACCCGGCCGAAAGCAACAGGGCAACGGCAGCGACGGCGGCTTTGTCAAACCACTTCTGCATGCCAATCTCAACCCGCGTTCCGCCCGCCTCCGGCGTAATCTTGATTGTCAACGCGGCTGACAGTCCGGTGAGGTCGCGCAACGTGCTAGACTTACGGGCCTGCAGCAAGCTCGTTGAAGATACTTGCATCGTTTGCACTTCGTAATCTTCGTCAAAAAGATTGCGTAGCTCAGTAATGAGTTCGTGAACGTCAGCTTCAACGCCGGGGTAATATCTGCTATCCATCGCTACCGGTTCCTTTCATGCCTTTTCTACTCTACGCTGAGTGCGAAAGCAATGTTCGGTTAGAACTTGTCCTGCGGAGGACAATAAGGAAGCCTGAGGTCTCGTGTGGAGGGTTTCCGCGCTGAGACTCGCTGCTGAGAAACAGAGCGATAAAAACAAGTCTGAGAAGTGGCGACTAAACAAACGAGGAGTCTGAATAAGTGAAAACCCTGCACCGTCTTCTTACTCTGGTCCTGGTCCTAAGTCTCTGTGGTCTGCTGACCTCGACCCTCACTGTTCGTCCTGTTAGCTCGCAAACCGTATCCGGGCTGGGGTCCCCAAGCGGGCAGCCCGCCTGGGGTGGTGGAGTCGGGATCGATGGCTTTACGACTCAAGCGTCAGCCTCGCAGCTCTCGCGGGAGGAGCAGTTTCGTGCGGTGCCCGGTGCAGACTCCGCGCGCGAACATCTGAGGCGTCTCACTGCCGAGCCCCACGTGGCGGGGACGAAAGAAGATTACGCAACGGCGGTTTATGTGCGCGATCAGATTCGTAGTTACGGCATCCCGGCTGAACTTAAGGAGTATGACGTCCTGCTGACATATCCGAGGCAACCGAGCATCGTGGAGATAGTGGGCGGACGGCGGGAAAGGTTAAGCGTCAAGGAAGCAGTCGTCCCCGAAGACCCGACATCATCGAGTTCCAAAATAATCCCGCTCTTCAACGGCTATAGTCCGAGCGGTGATGTCACTGCCCCGCTGGTTTATGTCAACTATGGTTTGCCTCCTGATTATGAAGCGCTAAAGAAAATCGGCGTTGACGTAAAAGGCAAGATTGCCCTCGCGCGCTACGGCAACTCATTCCGGGGGGTGAAGGCGAAGGTGGCCGAAGAAAATGGCGCGCTTGGATTGATCATTTATTCCGATCCGTCAGATGACGGCTACATGCAGGGTGACGTCTATCCAAAAGGCCCCTGGCGTCCTGAAAGCTCTGCACAGCGGGGATCGGTCCAGTATTTGTTTCAGTATCCGGGCGATCCGTTGACACCAGGAAAACCATCGATTCCTGGTGTCGCGAGGTTGAAGATCGAGGAAGCAACCGATCTGACGCGCATCCCCGTACAGCCCATCTCATACGGAGACGC
>CAZVHN010000444.1:0-2172 GCA_964626895.1 uncultured Chloracidobacterium sp.
GATCCGAAACGACTTTTTGCCGAAGTAAGTTTTTCGATAGCCGGTTAGATCGATCCCCATCCTATTTCCCAGAGCCTCCCCGAGCTCGGGCCGCTCTGCGAGCTTGTCGATCTGTTTAGCTGCCAGCTTCCTAAGCGAGCCGTCAAGGGCGTCGAACTCGCGCGCGGCGTCGGGCAGGAACTCGATCTTATAGGCCATGCTTGGCCTTCAGCGACTCCCAGGAAATTCTCTTCCCGCCGGCCCGGTCCTTTCTATCTTGGATTTCAAGCGCTGTCAGGAGGTGCTCCAGGTCTTCAACGATATCTTCGTACTCTTCGATCGGGAGGATCACGGCTTCAAGCCGGTTGTTGCGTGACAGCACGACGCGTCCCTTGCGCTTCGCCTCGTTTATTACCTCGCCCAAGTGTTTGGACGCCTTTGACGAGGAGATGATCTCCTCCCTGCGATAGGATGTCTCCATCGGTTAGCCCCTCCGTGTTTGAGGATTATTTTCCTCTATATTTTCCGTAAAATCAAGAGGCAAATCGGCTGCAGGCAGGACGCTGAACGATTTTAGGGCGTCGGTGTCAAGATAACGTCTGGGCGAAAGCCCGCTTGAGATAGACGCCGATGAGGTCGTGGAGATGACGATCAGAGATGCGGCCCGAACTCTAAACGTAAAGATTCGACCGTAAGCCCGAGTATCGAGTTCACGGCGAAGGTAGCGCACGATGAGTATTTTAAACCAGCAGTTTAGGATTCTCAAGCCTAGATATAGGCCGAGCGCGACCTACCCGCCTGGGATTTCAGCGGGAGGTTCAGCGCGATAAGTCCGTAGTCAGGCCTGAGCTGCCCCTCGCTACTTGTCAACCTAGTCAACAACGTCCCGTAGGAAGGGAATAGACCAACTGGTCGATCTCGGCCTCCAGGGCGGAAACATCGGCGTCCTCAGCGCCTCTGCGGTGAGATTATCTTGGTTCCGCCGGCGCTGCAACGAAGCGATGCTCACATTTTCGGGATTGGGGGGAACGTCGGAGTGTCTAGGTATTGGCTCGGTTTGACGTTTCGAGAATTCTCAAAAGGTAAGATTGTGAAGATTGCAATGTCTGACCCCATAGACGATGTGTTCTTGAAAGACAATTTCCGGCGGTTTCTGACGCTTGGGCATGGTCAGGGCATCTCGCTGGTTTTGGGTTTGGTTGGAGGGAGTGTGGACAGTTTGATGCGCTGGTAGGCGCCGCGTTTCTGGTCTTCGGGATGAGGCTCGACGGCCAGGACCGTGATGTCGCCCTTGAGTCGCCTCAACCCGCGGTGAATGCCGACAGGTCAATCGGCTCGGATGCCAACCCCTTCTTCAGGTTATCCACTGCCTGATCCAGCATCTTCCGGGTGCGGGCGGAGAGGGCTTGCGGTGACACCAGCACGCGCGGCTCCAACAGAAAGCAGCCGTTGGACAGCGCCTTGACGTGAAAGTACTTGGTCTTGATTCCGCGCAAGCTGATCCGATTCTTCGCATCGGCCGCGATGTCGTACAACCGAACGACCGTCGGCCGTTTCTTCTGCTTCCGTTGTTCGCGTGTCAGCGTTTTCATGACCCAAATATAGTGGGATTTCCCACCAATGTCAAATCGCAACCTCCGTCCGCGGTGCTCCTGGCGTCGGCAAAAGCAGTTGGCGTAAAGCACCAACCCTCCACGAAGCGGGGACAGGTCTTGTACTCACACATTGTCGTAGTGCAAGACGCGGCCCCATCATGCGCTCAGGAAATCAAAACGGGCGCGTGAAGTTGAGCCGGCGGTTAACCGCGGAAGCTGGTTTTTAATTTCTTCTCTCGCTTGAACCGCTCCAGCGAGAGCTGGATGAGGCGGTCGATGAGTTCGGTGTAGGAGATGCCGCTCGCCTCCCAGAGCTTGGGGTACATGCTGATCTTGGTGAAGCCGGGAATCGTGTTGATCTCGTTGACGATCACTTCTTTACCGTCCCGCAGGAAAAAATCCACGCGGGCCATGCCCTCGCAGCAGAGCGCCTTGAAGGTTTTGATCGCGACCTGCTGAATCTCCTCCGCTACGCGCAGCGGGAGTTTTGCGGGGATCTCCAGCCGCGCGCCGTTTTCATCCAGATACTTCGCCTCGTAGGAGTAGAACTCATGCCGGGTGACAATCTCGCCGGGCAAGGAGGCTATGGGACGCTGGT
>CAZVHN010000445.1:0-3018 GCA_964626895.1 uncultured Chloracidobacterium sp.
GGTGATGGAATCGAAGCGCATTTTCTTTGGGAAGAACTGGCGGATGAGGCCGTTCATATTCTCGTTGGCGCCTCGCTCCCAAGAGGCGTAGGGATGAGCGAAGAAGAAACCGGCATCGAGTTTCTTGGCGATTCGCTCATGCTGGGCGAACTCCTTGCCATTGTCGGTCGTCAGGGTATGGACGCAGGCCGCAAAGGGCTTGAGCAGGCCGATCACGGCATCGCAGACGCTCTGTGCGGTCTTGAAAGGGATGTGGGCCATCAGGGAATAACGGGACTTGCGTTCGTTGAGCGTGACGAGGGCCTGTTGCTGGCCGGCGCCGATCACCAGGTCGCCCTCCCAGTCGCCGAAGCGTTTTCGGCTCTCAACGATGGCCGGACGCTGCTCGATGGAGACCTGATTGGGGATGGTGCCGCGTCGTTCGCGACCACCATAGCGCTTCTTGCGCGCCTTCTGGCAGCGCAGGGCGAGATGCAAGGTGCCGCCCACTCGCTTGTCGGCATAGATGCGCTGATAGATGCTCTCGTGGCTGACGCCGGGTTCTCCGTTCGTTTTGAGGTGGCCACAGATCTGCTCGGGGCTCCACAACTCGCCAAGCTTGGCCTCGGCAAAAGCCCAAGTCCGGGCACAAACGCGGGGGCCGTTCTCGCGCTCGCGCATACGGGCCTGTGAGCACGCGTGCGCTTGCTTGGGTCGATAGCCGCGCTCACCGCGATTGCGCTTCATTTCCCGGCTGATGGTTGATTTGTGGCGATTCATCACTCGGGCAATGTCGCTCTGGTCATGTCCGGCTTCGTTGAGGATGGCAATTTGGTATCGTTCGTCTTGGGTGAGATGTGTGTAGTCCATTCCAGGCAACTTTGACTTGGCGGTTGAGGGGGCTCGGATGCTATCGCATCTCGCCCTCCCAACCCGTTAATCAGAGTTGCACTTCGAATTTGAACTCGCCTTGCCAAATTATCCAAGCATAGTTGAGAAGCTCGTAGAGCTAGAAATAAAATTTCGGCTTGAAGGTTTTGTCGGGAAACAAGATTTTAGAGGTTAAAGTTACCAACAAAAAAGGAGGCCACATGAACGCAACACAAGAAGAAAGGCAAGTAAAAGCTTGGGAAAAAATCGCGGAGGCACTCGAAAAAATAGCGACGGCGCAGACTGGTCGGGAGAATATAGAACAGGCCCGATTGGAAATTGAGAAAAAGCTCAACTCCTAGGCAAAATCTAGCATTACCAGATGAACGCGGATCACGACCATAATCTGAAGGAGGTCATTGATGCTTTACTCGACAACGTCTTTTGGGCGTGGAACTACTTTTTCGCTCTCGAAGGGCTTCACGAAGAGTACAAGGCATCCCCTGAATCCTTCGATCGCGTTCCTGCTTTGACGACGTGCCTTTGGCACGCCCTCTTTGATGCACTCTTCGCGAAGAGCGGGCAGTTCATCGACAGAACAAAGAATGTCCGCAGCGTCTATCACTTATTCAAACTGGTTCGACGCTATCGACATCAGGACACCGAGATGCTGCGGCACCTCAAAGAGCACGAACGAGCGCTGAACGTTCCGGCAAATGCAATTGCGCAGCGCATTAGCAACTGGCGCAATCACGTCGTTGCTCATCTGGCTCTCGATGGATTGAATGATGCTTTCTTTAAGGAAAACCACATTTCCCTTCCAGAGTTCAAAGCGTTTCTGGAACAAGTCGATGGTGTCGTTCAGTTCTACTCGAAAGTCATCCTGAACCGAACGAACGATACCACTAGCGGTGCTCTTCGGCAGAAGCACGATGTCCATAACTTGTTTCGCGGTGTTGTGGCCGAACCCCGCGCCGCAGGGGACGCGCCATGAAGGCGCGTGCCCCTGAGCTTATTCGTTCAGGAGAGCCGTGATGTCCGGATTCTGGTGGGGAGTTCTTGTTGTTGTGGCGCTCTGGATATTCTTGTCCATGCGCTCTAAAGCAAGGACATCTCGCTCGTTCACTGCCAGAGATGCGGCGGAACCGTGGTTTCAGGCGCACGGAATTATGAGCCACTCAGTCAGATTCAGTGCCTACGAAGACCCAAGCTTGGCGCGCAATCCAGGCGCAACAGTGATAGTTGGCACCGGGCAGGATGCAAAGGGCGAGCCTGCCGGATTCGTGATCGAAGTTCTTCCCGGAAAAGGTGTCGTGGAAGCTCAACTGTTGGTGCCTCATAGTATTGCGAGTTGGCACAGCAACGCGTCGATGGAGGCAAGGATGGCCGGTGTGCCTCTGATCGATGTGCTTGTTGCAAAGGCTAACGCTCGCCCACATCCTCGAACAGTCCCAAAGCCCGCAGGCTCGGGAAACTGCATGCACTGTGGTGGCCCTGTCGCAGACGGCGTCTGCTGGTCTTGCGGAAAAGGGCCATAATCCGACTTGGTCGTTAGCCACGGCAAAGATAGGTAGGTTCGTTAATGCACCCTCGCTCCCTCATATATTGCCTGGCCTCGTCTTGGCTGGAGAACAACCCTTCTGACCAGCAATTCAGAAACGAAAACGAGTAACCCGTGCAAAGAATCAACGCAAACACGGTGGCGTCGTTTCGCCGACCGATCTCGGGAATGGCATAGCCTGGAATGGCGTCGGAATCCCAGTCGTCTAACGCTCTTTTGATCCACGCATCCCGCCAGAGCTTCAACTCCTTTGAGGTCGGCCGTTTGCCGTTGGAAAGCTGCTCCAGCCGAGACTCACCCACTTTGCCCTCCAAGAGGTCTGCTTCCTCGGGATCAAACGCCTTGGGCACGTCAGAGCGCCTCACCCACAGGCCTTCCTGCGTTACGCTCACCCAAATCTCTTCGGAATGGTCGTCCAGATAACTCAGCAGGTCTCTGAGATCGTCAGCGCCTGGCAACGGCTGCGTCAACGGCCGTGGTTCCGCGTGTTCGAAGCGGTGCTCGCACCACTTGAGCTTAGCGGGCTCGCCCGCCTTCCCTGTCACGACGGCGTTCTGGTCAAGCATGGACCCCAGCCGCAGTCCTGCTTCCTCACCGATACCCAGAAT
>CAZVHN010000446.1:0-3535 GCA_964626895.1 uncultured Chloracidobacterium sp.
CAACAGTATCGCAGGCCACGCAAGCGGTTCAGGTCGCTGAGAGAGTATTTGAAGAGGTCTTGTCGCACCTGCCCCCTGAATTCAGGGACCTGGCGAAGAGAAAGAATGACGGAACCCGCCATCGCCGATGACCCGGGGCGAGAAGGATTTCGAAGCCGCAATAGCACAGGTAAAACAAATCGAGAGCGCGAAGCCGCGGAAGAAGAGACCTCGAAAAGGATGAAGCTACAGTTCGACCCACAGCAGGAGTATCAGTTTACTCTTCTCTGCGCATGTCATCGAGCATCTGTTGGATTCGTTGTTTCAGCACTGCCGTGACTCTTTCGTAAACGACTTCTTCATCCGCCTCATCTGAAGCTATCTTTCGCGCGTCGATCGGCTTGCCGAAACTTATCTTCACCTTTGCCAGCCGGAAGCGCCAGGACTTGCGCGGCCAGATGCGATAAGCGCCGTCCAAAGCAACCGGTACGATCGGTACGTTCAGTTCGGTCGCCAGAATCGCGGCCCCCTTCTTAAATTCTTGCAGGTGTCCATCAAAGGAGCGTTGGCCTTCAGGGTAAATATTAAGAATCTTGCCGGCTCGAAGCCCCGCCGCGCCGGCGCGCATCGCGCGCAGTAATTGCATGTCGGGATCGATGGGGACGACGTTGATCAGCCGTGCAAGCTGGGCCATGGCGGCGTTGGTAAAGTACATGCTCGCGCCGACATGAAAAATGTTTTGCAGCACGCGGCGCGGATACGCCGAGCATACCAGGAAAGGATCAACGTAGCTCTGGTGGTTCGGGCAGATCAGATATGGCGGTTCGAGCTGCGTCAGCACTTCCCTGCCGCTCACTTCCATGCGAAACAAGAGACGCGCTCCGAGGTGAGTGAGCTTCAGCACGACATACGCAAACAGCACCACTCCTGGTTTGCGCTTTAGGAGTTGCTGCACTTCCGGAAATTCCTCGGTTGTTCGGGCCAACACATCACGCCAGTGGAATTCCGCGCTTGCCGGGACCAATGGTCGTGCCCCACTGCTGAGTTTTGCGTTGGCTAACTGGACCAACTCGCCTACCGTCTGAGCGCCAGGTAGTTCTTCCGCCTCGAGTTCGAAGCCCAGGCTTTGCTCGACACTGGCAACGCATTCCGCACGCGCCAGCGAGTCAAGCCCCAGATCAATTTCAAAATTCATCTGCGGATGAATTAGCTTGATGTCCCGAGCGTGCTGTTTTACAGCCGCGACCGTCGCGCGTCCTGCCGGAGAGTTCATCAACGCCTGATCTGCGTCGCTGAGAACAGTGGCCTTGGACTCTCGCCCTTGACTTCCTCGCTCCCCCAGCTCCTCAAGTTGGTTTCGCAGTTCGAACCGTCGTATTTTGCGTGTGGTCGTGCGCGGCAACGGATCAGCGCGAAGGACAAAATCATGCACGCGTTGATACTCCGGCAATTCCCGTCCGAGATTTTCCAGCTCCCAAACGACCCACTCCCGGGCATTCGCAATCTGCCGCGCTTTCAGATGTTCGAAATTCGGCACCACGACAGCGCATAGCTTTTCTGCTCTTTTGAATTGACTTGCTTCGTCCTTGACGCCGAGCACGCAGACCTCGCTAACAAACGGTGACTGCTCGTAGTGCGCTTCAACGTCTTCAGGGAATACATTCTTGCCGGATGGCAACTTGATCACGTCTTTCTTACGGCCGACGATGTAGAGGTGCCCCTGTTTGTCAAAGCGCCCCAGATCGCCGGAGCGAAAGAATCCCTCGGTCGTAAATGCTTCGCGGTTGGCTTCCGGATTCTGGTAGTAGCCTGACATCACCACCGGCCCGCGAATCAACACTTCGCCGATCCCTTCTCCGTCCGGTTCGTCGATCCTGACCTCGACACCATTCAGCGGGGTGCCGACTGAACCAATCTTGTTATCCTCGAAGCGCGTAACCGTGGCCGCACCGCTGGTCTCGGTCAGGCCATAGCCCTGCAAGATTGTGAAACCCAAACGGTAAAAAGCCTTCGCCACATCCTCGTCGAAATTGGCGCCGGCAGAAACCGCCAAACGTAATTTGCCGCCAAAAGACTGGTGGATGGGTCTGAAGAAAAAGCGCCCAGCATTCACCCCAAACCAGTCGAGCAGCCAGCCGTTGACAGCAAGCATGACTCGAAAGAGAACCCGGACTGGCGCCGGTCGGTTGCGTACTGCGTCAAATATCTTTTTGTGAAACAGGTACCACAGGCGTGGCACCCCAACGAGCGTCGTCGCGCCACCCTGGTTCAATCCTTGCTCAATGCCGGCGCTGCTCAACTCGGCGAGGTAGACGACCTGTGCTCCTATGATGGTGGCAAGCCAAAGATTTACGATTTGTGAGTAGGCATGAAATAGCGGCAAGAGGCTTAGGATCACCTCCTGGTCACTAATGCGCAGCACGTCCTGGACCTTGTCGCTCTCCGCGTAGATGTTTCCATGAGTGAGCGGCACGGCCTTTGGCACTCCGGTCGTTCCTGAGGTGTAGATCAGGACCGCCAGGTCTTCTGCCTTAGCAGGTGGCGGAGCTTCATTGAACTCCCTCGGCGTCGGGGTCTCTGCCCAATCTTCAAAACGAGCCAGGCCATTCGGTTGTGTGAGGGGTCCCAGGGCCACTGCAGGAATGTTGCGGCCGACTTGATCGCAGGCTGCCCGAAACTTATCTACTGATCCAGGTGAGACAAACGCGAGCTTCGCTTCAGAGCCTTTAAGAAAGGCGGCGAGAGTTTGGGTTGTCGCCGCCGGATCCAGCGGTGTAACTACCGCACCTCGATAAATGATGCCGAGATAGGCAATGGCCCAATTGGGATGGTTCTCGCCGATTAGTGCCACCCGGTCGCCGAAAGCAATTTTCTCCCGAGTGAGGCGATACGCAATGCTACGTACCTGGGCGATCATTGAACCGAACGTAGTCGTCTCCTTAGCCTCGGGCTGGATCACCATCATCGCTACCTTGTCAGGGCGAATGCTGGCCGCTGCTACGACCCGCTGGCAGAACGTCTGTGGTTGTGCCGGTGCTTTCATGAATCTATCCAATGAGCGTTACCAGGTACACGAGGCCCACCCCATGTACCAGGGCAGCGAGTTGCAAACCTGATCTCCACGGTTTGCGTTCTTTTTAGAGTTCTGTAGGAGATCACTAGCCTGGCAAGGGCAACCATTTCATAAACGCTGTCAGGAATCCTACCACTTTTTAGACTGCAACCTGTCGTTACCGATGCTGATACGGTTACGACAATCGCAGTTGTCGATGTTACTTTAAGCCCATATTCATGATCCACCTCCCGCTTTACAAAGTGCCCCGGATACTCTCTCCAGATAGCAGGTGGGCTTTTGGCCTTAGCCAACCAGCCGAGCGATCCTCGAAAACGAATAGAGGGCTATTGTCTGTTTCAAGTAACACCTGTTACACTCTCTGTTCTGTTACGGTGATGACTAAGACCAAAATTAAGCCCGAGTGGATTCTGCTAATCCATCAACTGCCTCCTAAACCAACAAATCTGCGCGTGCGCATTTGGCGCAAGTTGCAGAAGCTCG
>CAZVHN010000447.1:0-3636 GCA_964626895.1 uncultured Chloracidobacterium sp.
CTGACTACTGACCACCGACAACTGACTAACGCTTATGAAACATACTATCACACTGATTCCGGGCGACGGGATTGGGCCTGAGGTGGCGTCAACCGTGGTCCGTATCATCGAGGCTGCGGGCGTAGATGTGGCCTGGGAAACTCACTATGCGGGCGCCCAGGCACAGGAAAAGTTTGGCACTACGTTACCACCAGAGTTGCTCGAGTCAATCAAGCGTAACAAGGTCGCGCTCAAGGGTCCGGTCACCACGCCCATCGGCAAAGGCTTTACGTCGGTCAATGTAGGCCTGCGTAAAGCGCTCGATCTTTATGCCAACGTGCGCCCCATTCGCGCGCTTCCAAACGTTCCTTGTCGCTATCCCGAGCTTAACCTCGTGATTGTTCGAGAGAATACGGAAAGCCTGTATGCGGGCCTGGAGCACGTCGTGGTTCCCGGAGTGGTCGAGAGCCTGAAGATCATTACGGAAAAAGCGTCCACTCGGATTGCGCGTTATGCTTTTGAATACTCGCGGCGTGAAGGTCGGAAGAGAATCACCTGTGGACACAAAGCCAACATCATGAAATTGTCTGACGGGTTGTTCCTGGATTGCTTCAGGAAAGTGGCGACGGATTATCCCGACATCGAGGCTGACGACAAGATCATCGACAACGCCTGCATGCAACTCGTGATGCGTCCCGAACAGTTTGACGTGATGCTGTTGGAGAATCTTTACGGTGACATCGTTTCGGATTTGTGTGCGGGACTGATTGGCGGTTTGGGTTTGGTTCCGGGGGCAAACATTGGCGAGCTCGGAGCAGTGTTTGAGGCTGTTCACGGTTCGGCGCCGGATATCGCCGGACAGGGAATCGCCAACCCGACGGCACTGCTTCAATCAGGCATCCTCATGCTGCGCTATCTTGACGAACGCGAAGCCGCTGAGAGAACTGAGAAGGCAATGTTGAAGGTCTTCGAGGAAGGCAAGGTGCGGACGCGTGACATCGGCGGTACTGCCAAGACGTCCGAGTTTGCGGATGCGATCATTTCAAAGATGAAGTAGGGACTGCGTCTGAGCTACCGACACGGAGACACGGGGACGGGGGGACACGGAGACGAGATGGCATGGGGATTGTGAGATCCGCCGCCACTCAACACTGAAGTGGACTATTCAACTTTAGCAAATTTGCAGGTTGGGAAGGTGGGCAAAGCGGAGCGCGCCCCCGCTCCAGCGTAGCGTCGTTCCCTTGGCTACAAAAACTGCTCAGTTCTTATGCTGACTCAGTCCGGCGTAGTCTTGAAGTCGACTAATGTTTATGACGCTGCGCTGGAGCGGGGGCGCCGCTCCGCTTTGCCCACCTTCCCAACCTGCAAATTTCCTCACCTTGAATGGTCAGGTCAAGGTTGAGTGCTAATCACAACCGTCCGCAATAGTTTCACCGACTGATCCCACCATTCTCCAGCGCCGTATAAGTCTCCGCTGAAAACAATCCCAGCCAGGGATCAGAGGCGGGCGTCAGGAACAACTCGGCATAAACCTTCTCGTTCAATGCGTCGACACTGTCGCTTCTCATGTCAGCGATGAGCCAGGCATGGAGTTTGGGGTGCAGCAAGTACTCGTTGCGCACCGTGTCGAGGGCAATATTCATTTGAAGCTTTTGCACGAGACTCGCCAGGGCTGCTTCCGGCTGCGTCCGTGATCCATCAGCCATGAATGCGTTTTGCGTTTTCCGTCTGATCAGGCTAACGCTGCGGGCGTCCAACTTCGCGTCGGCCAGGTGAAGCATCGCAATCTTTTTCCAGGCGGCCTCGTCGGCTATGGCTCCCAGCGCTTCGGCTTCGGCGGCCATGGACCGCATGATGCTTGCCTCAGTTACCATCTTGGTTATCGCGCGCGACGCGACCACAATCGCCTCCGGTTTCCCATTCTCACTGCGTAATACCACAAAGCCCTGTGGAACCTTGCCGCCGGTCTTCTGGACGTCCGCCAGCCAATCCAGGTTGATTGCTTTGAGACGCTCGCGATGGTGATCTAATTTCCTGTTGCCGGGTTTTGCCAACTCTTTGAAGACCATTTCTATGCGGTCCAGCGATCGCAGGAAAGCGGCTGGGCCATACAAGCCTGGCAGGGCATCGATCGGAACTCCGTTAGCGTCGAGGATGTAATGGATGCTATTGCCGGTTAGCGTTCGCTCCAGCTTGCGACCGTCACCAAAATCAATCGTCACGCGCGGGGCGGGACGCACTGATTGCCAGTGAAGAATGAACCTCTCACGAAGCATCTTCGACACTTCGGCATTCGGATAGAGGACCGTACGGAAAAAACGGCTGTTCGCGCAGCTAAACTCTTCGTTAAGTTTGCCAAGCAACCGCAGCGAAAGTATTGGCTTGCCGGCGGCGCGAGCTGCTGCTTTGGCCTGGGCAAAATCTGTATGCCAGTAGAGTCCCGAAAGATAACTGTCCTTCTGCTGGCTGACAGCATCGAGAGCGGCCGAGAGGCGGCGCCATTCGGGAGTCACAACTGCCGAGGGATCTGTAATCTGGCGTTCGATTTCAACCGCGTACCTCTCCGACAATAAAGTCAGCCCGGCTGGTCCCATCGAGCGTAACTCGGCGATGGCCGGTGCTGACTCCCCTGCATCTGCAGACAAAGCCTTGCGGACAAGCGCCTCCGGAGCAGTTCTGGCTTGGGCCAGCTGAACTGTAGCGAAGAGGAGAAGAGCAGGGAGCAATAAGGAGAATTTGGGCCTCATGGGAGCCTCCGGGCTGAAGGATATGAGCCAGAGAATGGGGAGTGGCGACTTTTGGAATCCGGAAAGGAGGGCGGGGTTGTCTCGGGGTTAGTTAAGAATTCATTCCAGGAAAGTGGACCGTTCATTTTCCATTTTCCATTTTTGCGTCGGTAGGATCTTGAGTGGCGACTCACTCATGATGCGGCCCATGAGGTCAGTACCACCGCGCGGTAGCGGGTGGGTCTCGTTGGCAATGTTCAATTATCAGAGTCTTAGGATGGAACTGACCTCATGAGACCGCTCGAGTGTTTGCCCGCTGGACCCACCCGCTACCGCGTGGTGGTACTGACCTCATCAGTCGTGGCTTGAGTGATTGGTATGCTGGAGAAGTTAGTTATTGCCGGGACGTCAGCCACGGTGCTTGGGACGCGATGGCCTTGCGTTCGCGCCCTTCTTCGCAGATGCGTTCGCAGAGAGCCCATCCCAGACTTTCTTCGGAAGCTTATCTCGCACCAATTCATAAGCGGTTGTTAGCAGACTCTTCAGTTCCCGTTCCGGTAACACATCAAAACGTTCAAGCGCTACCCAATGGTAACGAGCGACGTAAGGTGCCGGCATGATGCCTTCTTGTTCGACCAATTCGGCAAACTTCTCCGGTGTGCACTTGAATGACATACAGTGGTCGGACGCCGGCTCAAGCGAAAGCACGCAGAACATCTTGTTGCCGATGCGCATCAGCAGATCATTTTCCCACTGGATCCCTTCGGTAACGTGAGGCAGCGAGAGGCAGAATTTGCGAACAGATTCGATGTCCATAAGTGGCACTGAATTTAGTTTGTGAATGTGCTGGCAAAGCAATAACGGAGTCGGCGGGACACGGTTCAGATCATCCCGGAGGGATAAAAGTTAATAGCCGTGGGCGAGCGTTGCG
>CAZVHN010000448.1:0-1791 GCA_964626895.1 uncultured Chloracidobacterium sp.
ATTCCAACTGCTAAATTACTGAGACTAGCGATAAGAGGCAGCAGATAACTATGGCAATGTCACGCACGCGTAAAACAATTCTTATTATCAGCAGCATCGTAATCGCTCTCGTTTTGGTCGCCCTGGTTGGGCTCGCAGTCCTAGTGGCCGCGTTTGGGCAAAGGGCTCCCACTATTCGAGACAATAGCGTGCTAGTACTGCGGGTTGCCGGGCCTTTGCCCGACTATGTGCCGGATGATCCTCTGCGGAAGTTCTTCGGTGGTACAGATGAATCGCTCACGAACCTGGTGCTCCAATTTAGGAAGGCCAAGACGGATAAGCGGATCAAAGCAATCGTCCTCGACATCAACATGTCAGGGGCGGGATGGGCCAAGGCCGAAGAGATTCGCGATGCTATTACCGACTTTCGTTCCTCAAACAAGCAGGTTTATGCCTACATGGAATTCGGCATGAACAAGGAGTACTACATCGCCAGCTCGTGCGATCGTATTTATCTGGCTCCCCCAGGAGAGTTGTTCATCAATGGTCTGGCTGCGAACGTGATGTTTTTCCGCGGCTCATTGGACAAGCTGGGTGTCTATCCGGACATCTACCAGATTGGGAAGTACAAGAGTGCCGGCGACACATTTACGCGCAAGGAGATGTCGGAAGCCCATCGTGAATTCATCAACTCACTGCTGGACGACCTGTTCAATCGTTACGTCGAAGCGATTGCCAAGTCACGCGGCAAAACACCCGAAGAGGTGCGCGCCAGCGTCGACAACTCTCCATACAGCGCCCTGAAAGCGAAAGAGGCTGGACTAATCGACAGCGCATCCTATCGTGATGAACTCGACAAGGAGATCAAGTCGAAGCTCGGCTACAAAAACACCGACGAACTGCGACTGGTGAGAGGTTCTGAGTATCGTGAGGTACCGCCGGAATCGTTAGGACTTGATAAAGGCGAGCGGATCGCCGTGATCTATGCCACCGGAGACATTGGTTCGGGCAAATCGGAAAACAGTCCTACAGGCGATCAGTCGATTGGCTCTGACACCGTCGCGAAAGCACTCAACGACGCTCGCGATGATAAAACAATCAAGGCCATCGTTTTGCGCGTAGACAGTCCGGGCGGTTCCGGTCTGGCGTCGGACATCATTTGGCATGCCGTCGAAGCTGCGAAACAGAAAAAGCCCGTGGTCGTTTCCATGTCCGACGTGGCGGCCTCAGGTGGTTACTATATTTCCGCCAGCGCCAACAAGATTATTGCCCAGCCTTCGACTATTACCGGATCGATTGGGGTGGTTGGCGGCAAGCCGGTGATGAAGGGCTTCTACGATTGGATTGGAGTCTCAAACGAATACGTCTTGCGCGGGAAAAACGCCGGCATGTTTCGCGAAACGGAGAAGTTTACGCCGGATGAGAGAGCGAAGTTTGAAGAATGGATCAAGACCACTTACTACAACGACTTTGTGCCGAAGGTTGCCAGGGGCCGTGGTAAAGATCCGGAGTATGTCGACTCAGTCGGACAGGGACGCGTCTGGACCGGCTCGCAGGGCAAAGAGAAAGGGTTGGTGGATGAGTTTGGTGGCCTCGACCGGGCGATTGCAATTGCCAAACAGTTGGCAAATATCCCCGCGGACAAAGAAGTGCATCGCGTGATTCTTCCATACCCGCAAACATTTTTGCAGCAACTTTTGAGCGCCGGTGATAGCACGTCCACCGAGCGACAGCAGCAGCGTGCCGTTTTTGCCGCACTACCGGAAGACGCGCGGCGGGCGCTCCGGTATATGAAACTATTGGATCAGATGA
>CAZVHN010000449.1:0-4654 GCA_964626895.1 uncultured Chloracidobacterium sp.
TATCACGCGATCTTCTTCTCATCGCGACGCGAGCCATTGCCGTTGCCATTGCGACTCACCCGTTGGTTGAGCAGAGGTCGCAGCGCCTGACCCGTGTGAGATCGGCGCGAGCGCGCGACTTCTTCAGGAGTGCCGGTGGCCACCACCCGACCGCCATGCTCGCCACCCTCCGGTCCAAGATCGATGATGTGATCCGCGCTCTTGATCACGTCAAGATTGTGTTCAATCACCAGCACGGAGTTGCCGAGTGAGACCAGTCGCTGCAGCACGTCCAGGAGTTTGTGGACGTCGGCAAAGTGAAGACCAGTGGTTGGTTCGTCGAGAATGTAGACTGTTCTGCCGGTTGCCCGTTTTGAGAGTTCCTTCGCCAGCTTGATTCGCTGTGCTTCGCCCCCGGACAGTGTGGTTGCGGATTGGCCGAGTTTGATGTAGCCGAGTCCTACGTCCAGCAGCGTCTGCAACCTTTGCTGAATCTGAGGAATATTCTCCAGGAGCGGCAATGCCTCATCGACGGTGGTGTCCAATAACTCCGCAATCGACTTGCCTTTGAATTTCACGGACAGCGTTTCGCGGTTGTAGCGAGCGCCCCGGCAAACATCGCAGAGAACATAAACATCCGGCAGGAAGTTCATCTCGATGCGTTTCATGCCATCGCCTTCGCAAGCTTCACAGCGGCCACCTTTGACGTTGAAAGAAAAGCGTCCAGGCTTGTAACCGCGTTCACGCGACTCCGGCAGCATTGCGTAGAGTTCGCGTAGCGGCGTGAACAATCCCGTGTAAGTCGCCGGGTTCGAACGTGGCGTGCGGCCAATCGGCGACTGGTCGATCTCAATTACTTTATCGACATTGTCGAGGCCATCAATCGCGGTATAAGGTCCGGCCTCGGCTAGAGAACCATAAAGATGACGCGCCAGAGCTGGGTAGAGGATGTCGCCAACCAGGGTTGATTTACCAGAACCGGAAACGCCGGTGATGACGATCAGCAAACCAAGCGGGAATGAGACGTCAATCCCCTTCAGGTTGTTTGCGCGCGCGCCATGGATGGTGAGGGACTTGCCGTTAGACGCACGGCGCTGCTTCGGCACATCGATTTTCTTCAAACCTCGAATGTAGAGTCCCGTGATCGAGTTCGGATTGTTAGCTACGTCTTCCGCAGTCCCGGATGCAACCAGTTCGCCACCATGAGTACCGGCCCCGGGTCCCAGGTCGACGACGTAGTCGGCTCGACGAATCGTCTCTTCGTCGTGTTCTACAACCAGTACCGTGTTGCCCAGGTCGCGAAGCGCGCACAACGTCTCCAGTAGCTTCTGATTGTCGCGTGGATGAAGCCCGATAGACGGTTCATCCAGAACGTAAAGCACGCCTCGAAGTTGTGATCCAATCTGCGTGGCCAGGCGGATGCGCTGACCCTCGCCGCCGGACAGCGTAGACGACACACGATCAAGAGTGAGATAGCCGAGCCCAACAGTTTGCAGAAAACGAAGGCGGTTGACTATTTCTCTGAGTATCGGCCCGGCAATTTTTTCCTCGCGCGGATTCAGTTTTATCGCGGCAACAACGGCAGTCGCTTCTTCGATCGGCAAGGTTGTGTAGTCGGCAATGCCTCGCCCGCCTAAACGCACCGCCAGCGAATCTGCACGCAAGCGCCTTCCTTTGCATTCCGGGCAGGTTCCCGAAGAAACAAGTTCCTCGAGCACCACGCGGACTTTCTCAGTGGGCGCTTCGTTGAGACGCTCACGCAGCCAATGCAATGCGCCTTTCCAACGGCTCTGATAGGAATAAGCACCCTGGCGGAAGTTCAACTGGCCGCTGAGTCCTTCGAAGAAGCCTTCGCGAGCTTCGCGCAGCAACTCGTTGAAAGGGGTCTTCACATTACCTTTGAAGTGACTGATAACCGCCAACAGCGCGCTCTTGAGATAAGCAGAACCCTGACGATCCGCCGAACCCATGAAAGCCAGTTTGTCAGCAGGGGTGTTGGTATCTGGAATGAGCTTGGCTGGATCCACTTCGAGGACCGAGCCCAGGCCGTGACATCGCTTACAGGCGCCGTAGCCGGAGTTGAATGAGAACGACCGCGGCTCGAGTGGTGGAACATTGATGCCGCAATTGACACAAGCCATCCGCTCCGAATAAAGCTTCTCTTCGCCATCGACAACCGATACCAGCACGGCTCCGCCCGTGAGCTTTAAAGCCGTGCGGACGGATTCCGAGAGTCGCTCGTTGATTCCCGTTTTGATTAACAAACGATCGACGACTGCTTCAATGGTGTGGTTGCGCCGCTTATCGAGCTTGATCTCCTCGTCCAGGGAAAGCAGCGCATTATCGACGCGCGCTCGCAGAAATCCGTCCTTTGCGAGCTTCTCGAGCTCCTTTTTGAACTCACCTTTACGTCCTCTAACTATGGGAGCGAGGATCATCACGCGTTCGCCTTCAGGCAGCGAGAGGACGTTTTGCACAATCTGCTCCACACTCTGACGGGTGATCGCCGCTCCGCATACGTGACAATGGGGCTGACCGACCGAAGAGAAGAGCAAACGCATGTAGTCATAAATCTCGGTTACCGTGCCCACCGTAGAGCGAGGGCTGCGGGAAACGGTCTTCTGCTCGATTGAAATTGCCGGGGAAAGGCCGTCTACCGAATCGACATCCGGTTTCTCGAGCTGGTCCAGGAACTGCCGCGCGTAAGCCGACAGCGACTCGACGTAGCGACGTTGTCCCTCAGCATAGATGGTGTCGAAGGCGAGCGACGATTTACCGGAACCGGAGAGGCCGGTGACAACTGTGAAGCGATCGCGAGGTATTTCTACGTTAATGTTCTTGAGGTTATGCTGGCGAGCGCCTCTTACAGTTATGCGGTCGATTGCCATGGTACTTAACCGAGCACGCCACTACAGATATGAATACCACATGGCGAAGAAACTATGATTCTAGCCGAGCACAAACTAATTGAGCAAGTTGCGAGTTGGCTGTCTTGACACTGTTTCCGAGCGAGTCATACACTGCGAGCCATCGCACGCACGAACTGATTCTGGTTGCTCTTCCTTGGGGCGGTATTAGTTTGAATCTTCCAAACGCCTTAACACTGCTACGTATTTTCATCGTCCCGCTGCTGGTCGTGGTTCTCCTGACACCGTTTTCTGAAAACTGGTTCGGGGTACCGCGGCATTTATTGGGCGTCGCGCTTTTCTTGGGTGCCGCTCTTACGGACTTTTTGGACGGGCACTTCGCGCGCAGCCGCGATCAGGTAACGCGTCTCGGCCAATTGCTCGATCCGATTGCCGACAAGCTGCTCATCTCCGCCGCCCTAATCTCCCTTGTTGAGAATCAGCTCGCTCCAGCGTGGGCGGTGGTGATCATCATCGGACGTGAGTTTGCAGTTACCGGTCTGCGCTCAATCGCCGCAGCGGATGGCCTAGTCATAGCGGCGTCAAAGATGGGTAAATTCAAAATGCTGTCGCAGGTCGTGACCGTTGCGCTGCTGATTGCCTCCAGCGTCTCTGGAAAGCCACCTGTGGCAAACTTTGGCAAACCATTTCCGGCAATCGAGTTCTGGTCGGTGCCGGAATTGCGGGCGGCGTTACAGCATCTTTTCGGCGAAGGCCCGACTACGGGAAACGACTGGCAGGTGTTGGTTTACACAAGCGGGCGGGCGCTGTTGTGGCTAGTAGTAATTTCAGCGTGCCTGTCGATGTATGGATACTTCCGTTCGTTCTACGCATCGGTTCTTGCATCTCGAGCTGAGAGACGCAAAGCCGAGAGCGCTAGGATCGCCACGGTGCCGGACTAGCGATGAAGTTCAGCACGATTTTGACAACTGGTAAGCAAGGTTTAGTGAATCGGGCGGGAATTCGCCAGTAATGAAGCTAATCCCTCACTTTCAATTCGGTACAGTGTCTGCTCACACCCACGGACAACAGTTATGTCTAACTCCGCCTGCGACTTGCGTTTTCGTTTTCCTGTTGGTAGTATCCGCCTTTTGTCGGAATGCGCTATTGCAATCTATAGCGGGCCGGCGTAGCTCAGTTGGTAGAGCATCTGATTTGTAATCAGAGGGTCGGGGGTTCAAGTCCCTTCGCCGGCTCCATTAGGCACTTGAAAAAGTATGCAGGGGTGGTCGAGTGGTTAATGGCACCGGGCTGTAAACCCGGCGGGCTAACGCCCTACGCAGGTTCGAATCCTGCCCCCTGCACCAGGAGAATTTCGGAATGCGGATTTCGAATTGAAGACAGGGCGGAGACTTCATTCCGCAATCCGAAATTCGCAATTCGAAATTCGTTGAGCGGGTGTAGCTCAGTTGGTAGAGCATCAGCCTTCCAAGCTGAGGGTCGCGAGTTCGAATCTCGTCGCCCGCTCCAGTTCTTTGTACTTAGTTAGGACTCGCGCCCGCGTAGCTCAGGGGTAGAGCGCCTCCTTGGTAAGGAGGAGGTCATGAGTTCAAATCTCATCGCGGGCTCCAGAAATTTGCAGCTCGCGTCAAAGCTTTAACGAATCTTTGCTTAAGAGGCCACTGAATAATGTCTAAGGAAAAATTTGACCGTAGTAAGCCGCACGTGAACATCGGGACTATTGGGCACGTGGATCACGGGAAGACGACGTTGACGGCAGCGATCACGAAGGTGCTGGGGAAGAACAATCCGAAGGTGAAGTTCGTGGC
>CAZVHN010000450.1:0-2502 GCA_964626895.1 uncultured Chloracidobacterium sp.
GCCTTACCAGTCATCTTATGTCTCAGAAATTAAAGTCGCCGAATCACTCCGCTCAGCGGGGCAAACTCCGCATCGGCAACGACTGGAATGCGATCACGATCATTGCGCTGTCGCAATCGAATCCGCTGAAGGCCATCGCCGAGTTGGTCGAGAATTCCATCGATGCGCGCGCATCGAAGGTCACGATCGTTCGCGGTCGCAGCGAAGGCCGCCACTATTTGGAGGTCCGGGACAACGGGCAGGGCGTTCCCCGCGATGCGGACGGCCGGCCGGACTTTCGCTACGTCGCCACACATATCTGCGACTCCGTGAAGCGACGGCTGAAGGTGGAGGGCGCCGCTGGACTTCAGGGTGAGTTCGGCATCGGCCTGCTTTCCTTTTGGACGCTTGGAGAGGAACTGACGCTGACCTCCACCGGGGCGGACGATCGCGCATGGCAGATGGTCATGCGAAAAGGCGACCCGAGCTACGCGGTCAAAGCCAAACGCGCGCTGTTCGTGGAGCCTGGCACTCAATTGCGAATAGCGAGGCTGCTCGACGGAATTCGTTCGCTCTCGGGAGAGAAGATCCAGTGGTATCTCGCGGCGGAGTTGCGCGACCGTATCCGCCACACCGGCGTGCGTATCACGGTGATCGACAAGATCGCTCGCAAGCAGTACGCGGTCGAGCCACGGCAGTACGAAGGAAGATTGCTGCATCAGTTGCCGGCCATTCACGCTACGCGCGGCGACGTTTACGTTGAGCTTTACATGAACGAGCCCGTTGAAACGAATCGAGTCGCGCTCTTTCGACACGGCACGCGTGTGTTCGAAGACATTTCCGTCGTGGACGAACTGGCGAAGCCGCCGTGGACAACCCGGTATCTTCAAGGCCACATCGATGCGCCGTTCATCAATCTAACGCCGGGCACGCGCAGCGGCATTATCCGCGATGAAGCTTATGCCGCCCTTTTAGATGCGCTGCTCCCGCTGGAGGAAAAGCTGATCGAGATGTTCGAGGCGCAGCGTCGGGCCGAGGAAGAGCAGGCCAGCCGTGAACTGATGCACACCATCCAGCGCGCGTTTCGCGAGGCACTCCTGGCGCTGCCGGTCGAAGAGTACGACTGGTTCGACATTCATTCTCGTGCACATCGCGGTTCGGGAAGCAGCAATGGTGAATCCAACTCTGGCGAAGAACTCACGTTTGGCGCTACAGAGCCCGAGACCGGCAACATAAGGCAGCGGCAGTTTTTCGAGTTCGCTGGTCCGCTTTTCAGTGTCGCAATCTCTCCCGCCTCGAGCGTCGTGCGAGTTGGCGAAGAGAGGTCCCTGCGCGCGTTGCCCTATGATCGATCCCGTCGCCGAGTGGAAACCGATCTCACCTTCGTTTGGGAAATAGTCGAAGGCGAGGGCGCCCTGGATCATCGTCACGATCAAGGGGTGAGCTTCCTGGCTCCTGCCGAGCCTGGGCTGGTGCGCGTGCGGGTTTCGATTCGGCAAGGCGATATTGAGCGGTCGGGCGATGCGCTCATAACGGTGACGCACGAACTACTGCCACAGGTGGGAACGACAACGGTCGAATCAGTGGGGTTGCCGGGTTACACTTTCGAAAGCGCGCCGGGCGATTCGTGGCGGTCCAAATTCGATTCGACGCGCAATGTAATTGTCATAAACAACGGTCACCGCGATTTCGTGTACGCTGGCCGCAACAAGTCGCTCAAGCTTCGTTACCTGGTCCGACTGTATTCCAAGGAGCTTGTGCTGAGGAACTTCGTCGGGGTACCACCCGACCAACTCCTGGAGCGCATGGTCGAGCTATCCTTAAGAACCGAAGAAAACCTCTGACCTTTTTAGATGTTCCGAGAAGGGCTTGAGCCTGCGAGTCAGATGATACCGAAGGCGTTTGCAGAGCCGAAGAATGGCTAACCAGATACCCGACGAACCAAAGATCTATCACATCGTCCACGTCGACCGGCTGGCCTCGATCATCGCCAGTGGGCTCTGGTGCGACGCCGAGGTTGTTCGTCGCGCCCCACCGGGAACCACGATCGGAATGAACGCAATTAAACAACGACGGTTAACTGAATTGACACTCGCCAGCCATCCGGGCCTGTACGTCGGCGAGTGTGTACCATTCTCTTTTTGTCCTAGGTCAATCATGCTTTACTTGATCTACCAGGGCAACCACCCGGATCTGGAGTATCGTGGAGGGCAAGGTCCGATCATCCATCTTGAGTCAGATTTGAGGCAAACGGTCGACTGGGCAGAAGCGCAAGGTCAGCGGTGGGCCTTCACACTCGGAAATGCCGGCTCCCGCTACTTCGAGGATCGAAGCGATCTCAATCAGTTGGGTGAGATTGATTGGAACGCTGTTAACGCGACGAACTGGAGAGGTTGCAAGGAAGGAAAACAAGCTGAATTCCTAATCGAACGTGAGTTCCCATGGGAGTTGATATCGCGCATTGGCGTGCGGTCTCGGACAACTTACGATCAAGTGCTCACAGTCGTACAAGGCGTGGCGCAT
>CAZVHN010000451.1:0-9206 GCA_964626895.1 uncultured Chloracidobacterium sp.
CTGCCCCGCTGGGGACCCCGGGCTGCCGGCGCTGAATGGTCAGGTCAAATGCTCGTCGGAGCTGATGGAGCCGGCAGCGCGGTAGCGAGAATGCTCGCGGGGCCCTTGCCGCCGTCTGAAATGGAAGTCGCTTTTGGTTATCGCACGCCGTTGCCGGAGAGCGGAGAGTCGCCCACCGTCGTCGCTTTTCTTCCCGGCTGGATTGGTTATGCCTGGGCGTTCCCGCGTCTGGACCACATTTCTTTTGGCATCGCCACTACACAGGAGGCTTTCGAGCATCAGCCACTCGACAAACTTCTCTGGGACTTCATGCTCGGCTACTACCGCCAACGCGAAGATTCGAAAGCAAAATTATGGGCGAGCCGCAAGGCGGATCGTGAGCGCGACGAAAGAATTAGAGAGAAGCTGGCAACCACGGCCGAGCGTTATGCGGCGCGTATCCCTGGTCTCAATCATAAAACGTGGGACACGAGGCATGTGTGCGGTGAAGGGTGGGCCCTGCTCGGAGACGCGGCCGGTTTTGCCGATCCCGTTACTGGGGAAGGAATCTACTACGCGTTACGATCTGCGGAGCTTTTCGCCGAAAGTTTTCTGGCCCGCACACCATTGGATTATGAGCAACGTTGGCGCGAAGACTTCGGGCGCGATCTAAAGCGTGCCTCACAGATGCGTCGCCGCTTCTATGGAAACTTCTGGGGCGCGCCGTTTACGGAAAGAATGATCGAGTTTGCGCGAGGTCACCGGGGCATCAAGCGCGTGTTGGGAGATCTTGTTGCCGGCGAGCAAGGGTACGTTGATCTGAAGAAGAAGCTTGCGCGTAGCGCGTTGCGGCCTGTGTAAGCGTAGAAGAATCTCTGAACGCCCAAACTTCACGGGGCCAGACGCTTTATCGTCCACGAGCCGTCAGCTTGTCGCTCATGAAGAATCCGGTCGTGAAGACGGCTAGAGCGTCCCTTCCAAAATTCGATTCGTGCCGGCTTCAGGCGATAACCACCCCAGTGCTCTGGGCGCTCCACCGGACGATCGGCGTAAAGCTCATCCAACTGGCGGAAGCGCTGCTCCAGCACTTCACGGTTTTCGACGACTTTGCTCTGCGGGGAAGCTAACGCGCCAAGCTGGCTTTCCCGCGGCCGGGTTTTGAAGTACTCGTCTGACTCGGCAGCCGAGATTCTCTCAACGCTTCCCTCAACGCGCACCTGGCGCTCCAGTTGCGGCCAATAGAAAACAAGCGCAGCGAAGGGATTCGCGTCGAGATCGCGTGCTTTGCTGCTCTCATAGTTTGTAAAAAAGACAAAGCCTCGTTCATCTGCTTGTTTCAAAAGCACCAATCGTGCGGAAGGCTTTCCCTCCCTCGTGGAAGTTGCCAGCGTCATTGCCTCGGGTAAGGGAATGCCCTCAGCTATCGCGTCGTTCAACCAGCGGTGGAACTGGACGAGCGGGTCGCGCTCAACGGTCTTCTCGTCCAGAGCGTCATTTGTGTGGGTCTGAGCTTCCTTCACGTCAAGTTCAGGACTCAATCGATCCAGGTCTCGTGTAAGGCGCCAGTCTTAATCGCAATTCTTCAGGAATAGTAACGGTATCGAAGGTATCGCGCCGCACGGCGACCAGAACGAAGTGAGCATCCGCAATGAGAATCTCTTCACCTTTACGACGAACTTCAAAGTTCAAACGCATCGACTTGTTACCAAACCTCCCGACGGAAACGGAAACCTCGAGCAAGTCGTCCAACTGCGCGGCGTGGCGAAAGTCGCATTCAAGATGAACGCGCGGGAGCCAGATGTCTAACTCATCAAACATGACGCCATAAGGCAGCCCCACTGCCCGGAATAATTCAGTCTCAGCAAATTCAAAGAAACGAATGTAAGCGCCGTAGAAAATAATGCGTGCAGCGTCGACGTCGCCCCAGCGCACGCGCTCTTCAATGGTAAATCTGCGGGGTCCAGACATTTATTAGAAGTGAAGGTAAATGAGAGAGCAGATGTGGGCAGCCAGGTCTGTCACGTCACTTTGTGACGAGGCAGCGCCTCGCCGTGCGGGCAAGATGCCCGCGCTCCAGTACTAGACCTCCACGTCGTTCAGGAACTTCACCAACGCGCGATTGAATTCTTCGGATCGTTCCAAATTAGAAAGATGCCCCGCGCCTTCGATAATTTGCAAGCGTGAGCCGCCAATTTCGCGATGCATAAGTTCGGCATCTGCCACCGGCGTTAGCACGTCTTCGCTGCCGACAACAATTAGTGTGGGGGCAATAATACGAGACAGAAAGGAGGTGTGGTCCTTGCGCACGGCCATACCGCGGAGCGCTGACGCTGCGCCTTCTGGTTCCGTCCCTACAATCATCTCGCGTACGCGCCGGACAATATCGAACCGTTCTGCCACCGTTTCAGCGGCGAGCAACTTCGGCAAGAGCGCGTCAGCGATTCCCTCCATCCCTTCGCGCAGGGCCTTTTCCGCCTGCTGTTCGCGACTCTGCTTCCCCTCTTCGGTGTCTTCCTGGGCGCGCGTGTCAGCGAGCAGGAGCGACCGAACTCGCAACGGAAACAGACGATAAAAAGCCAGGGCTACATAGCCGCCCATTGAAAGTCCGCCGATGGTGGCGCGCGAGATGTTCAAGGTTTCAAGCAGTGAAGCGACATCAAGAGCCATGCTTTCCATCGTCGCTGGTCCGGGAGGTACCGAACTCTCGCCGTGCCCGCGCAAGTCGGGAACAATTACTCGATGGTTTTGCCGGAGCTCTTCTACCTGCCCGCGCCACATCGAGCGATTGAAAGGATAACCATGAAGCAGCACGACGGAGGGACCAGAGCCCGCATCCTCGTATGCTATCTCGATTCCGCGCACAACCTTCTTCGAACCCTTCGAGCTATGTGCGATGGTAAATTGCGCCACTCACCCTCCTCGTTCCTACCGCATCACGTTTTTTACGTACTCCATCAGCTACCGCACGTACTAGTTCAGACAACTCAATTGGTTTGGCCAGGTAACTCTGGAAGCCTGAGGATAGGGCCTTCTGACGATCTTCCTCTTTCGCGTAAGCCGTGATGGCCACGACGGGGATGTGCCGATCGTCGTCAAAGCCCATCGCCTGGATTTTATCAATGAGTTGATAGCCATTCTCGCCGGGCATCGCAATATCTGAGACAACGATATCAGGTGTCGAGGTTCGAATCGATGCGAGGGCTTCGGCGGCAGATGAGACCGCAGTGACCGTGGCCCTCTGATGCTTGAGTGCGACGCTCAATAAGTCCAGCGTATCCAGATCGTCTTCGACCAGCAATACATGTATTCCTTCCAATCGTGAATTCAACTCAAAGCTATCTCTTGTTGCTTCTCCAGCGTTCGCACTCTGGCTCGGACTGGAGGCGGATCCGACCCTGGGTAACCTGACAGAGAACGTAGCGCCTTTTCCTTCTCCCGGGCTCTCGGCCATTATCGTGCCGCCGTGGATCTCAACCAGGTGGCGCGCTATAGCCAGGCCCAGCCCCAAGCCGCCGTGTTGTCTGGTGCTGGTGCTGTCGGCCTGGCGGAAACGGTCGAAAACGAACGGCAGGAAATCGCGGCTGATTCCCTGACCGGTGTCGGTTACAAGTACCTCTACCTGCGTGCCAATCTCATGAACGCTCAAACAGACGCTGCCACCGCTGGGTGTGAATTTGATCGCGTTTGAAAGTAGATTCCAAACTATCTGCTGTAGTCGGTTTGCATCACCAGTAATGACTGTGGGTTGAGACTCAAACTCGGTTTCTATTCGGATCCCTTTAGCCTCCGCAGTCGGGCGCACCACGTTTACCGCGGCTTCAATTACCGGCGCCAGATCTATCGGGTGCAGGTCAAGGTAGAGTTTGCCTGTAATGATTCGCGAAACGTCCAGAATATCATCGATGATTTGCGACTGAGTTATGGCGTTCCGTCTGATCGTTTCGATGGCCCGGGCAGCCATGGGATCATTAATCGAGCCGGTCTCGAGTATTCGCGACCAACCCAGAATAGCAGTCAACGGCGTGCGCAATTCATGGGAAACGGTGGCCAGAAACTCGTCTTTCAATCGATTCGACTCTTCTGCTTCCGTTCTGACGGTGCTTTCGCGCTCCAGCAGCCGAACGTTTTGAATGGCCACCGCTGTCAGGTTGGCAGCCATACGCATCGCCGTCGCATGCTCTTCCCGAAAAGCAGCCTTCTGATAACTCCGCACTTCGATCGTGCCGATGATGCGGCCCATAACCGCCATTGGGATCGCAACGGACGATTGTGGTCGCAGTCCATTATCAGGTCCCACGATTACTGATGGACGCCCACGCGCTGTGTTCATGTAGTCGTCAGTGATTATTACTTGACCGGTTCTGACCGCGCGGCCATTTGGTCCTGAAGCGTTAACCGGCATGGGCGGAAGTTCTGAAATGTCGAGCTCGAGCCCGTCGCCCCAGCCATAGCACGCGGTGCGCACATCGCGAACAGGATCGTACAGAGAGATGAAGAGGCCGTCGCAGGGGACGGATACCACGGTGAACTGTTGCAGCGCCCGAAAGATTGTGACCAGATTGCGCGCAGTTCCCAGGGCTTGGGCCAAACTCGAGATTCTTTCAAGCAAGCGTTCGTATTCAGACAATGCTCGCTGATCAGCTTCGCGTAACGCTTCCTCCGCGCGACGACGAGTCGTGATGTCGCGCGCGACACCTTGGATACCGGCTGGTTCACCTTTCTTCAGCAATAGTCTGCTGCTGATTTCCAGCGTCAACAGCTGGCCGTCTTTCGTCCGCACATCTACCTCATAGTTGGTTCGTTCTTCCCCTGCCAACTTGCGCTGCGTCATGTGATGAGCGCTGGCAACGGATTCGGGATTGAGAAAGTCGGTCAGGTTCATTCCCACCAACTCCTCTCGGGAATAGCCGGTCATCGACTCCACGGCTTTATTAACTGAAGTCATGTTGCCTGCGAGATCCAATGTGAAGACGATATCGTTGGCGTTTTCTACCAGTTCACGGTAACGCTCCTCGCTCTCTCGCAGCGCATCTTCGACCCGCTCGCGCTCTGCGAGAATAGTGCGCATAGTTGCTTCTGACTCACGAACATCTGCCGCAGAGCGCTCCGCCCTGACGCGGGCCCGTGTTTGCGTCACGCCGAAGAACAGGAAGCTGATGAACAAGCCGGCCCCTAGTGTGTAGGGTGCCCAGCTCTTGTCCTGTGACTTGGCCACGTTGTTCAGGTGATACGAGACAGCAAGCGTCAAGAGTAGTCCGGCCGTAAGAACCAGATAAGGAGCGAGACGGCGCCCTGAGCGGTGAATCTCTGATTTGGACATTACAAAGTCATTCTTCGTTCAATCACTGCACCCACGGCTGTTTTTCGCACGCGGCAGTAAGTTGGTGTTGCGACTTGGTGAATTAAACCCTAATTGGCAATTAGCGAACACGGCTGGTTCGTCGCCGAAGAAAATCCATCAACACAAATTGTGACAGATTGCCTGGGTTTGCGAAGTAGGCTTTACCATTTGTCATGGCGGTCATCTGCTTTACAAACTCAACCAGATAATAATCGCTTGCCAGCATGAACGTATTGATCATTATACTGGCTTTGCGGCAGGCCTGGACCTCCTTGAACGTCTGGTCCATTACGAAAGGATCGCCGCCCATCGAGTTTTTGTACAGCCGGCGCCCCTGGAGCGCGGGCATCTTGCCCGCTCTTTGCCTGGCAAAAGGCGTGGCAGGGCTTCCTTCGAGAAAACAAGCAGTCGGTTTTCCGTCGGTAACCATGACGATCTGCTTCATCTCTTTCCCCTGCGCCTGCAGAATTCGCCGTGAGAGTCGCAGACCTTCGGCGGTATTCGTGTGGTACGGCCCAACCTGCGTGGTGGCTAATTTAGCCAACGGCAGTTCTTCGGCGCTGTCGTGGAAGAGCACGAGTTTGAGAGCGTCGCCAGGATACTGCGTACGAATCAAATGAGCTAACGCGAGGGCAACCTTCTTGGCAGGTGTGAACCGATCTTCGCCATAAAGAATCATGGAATGCGAACAGTCAAGCATTACCACAGTCGCGCAAGATGATTGGTAGTCACACTGGTGGACGTGCAGGTCGCTGTACTCCAGATTAAGCGGCACCTTCAAACCCTCGCGCTGAATCGCGGATAACAACGTAGTGTTCACGTCGAGATTGATCGTGTCGCCAAACTCATAGGCCTTGCTTGCCGCGGCGGCTTCCACGCCGGTGGAAAGCTGTGGGGTGTCATGACGACCGACGGAGCTTTTACCAAGGCTTCCCAGCAAGTTTCTGAGGGTCTTGTAACCAAGAAAGTCCAAACCCTTTTCGGTCACTTCAAACTTGATGTTGCGCGGGAGCGGCCCAGAAATTTCAGGATTGCCATTCCCTCGTTGCTGCTGTTGCTGTCTGACCTGCTCTTTGTGAAGGGTCAAGTAACCCTCTTCAATCAAGCGCTCAATCAGCTGGTTGAGGATTTCTTCCAGCGCCGAGCCTTTAAACTTGTCTTCGTTCTCAGCGAGCATCTCCTGAACCTGATGTTCATCGAGCAGGCCCTGATCCATTAGCGCCTGCAGCAGTGCTTGTCGCAGCGCATCCAGCGACGTGTCCTGCGGGCGGCGTTCACGGGTCCAATAGTAGTCATCGTCGTAGCCGGAAGAGAGCAGTGAATCAGACAGACCTTCCATCAAGTCGCCAAGATTGATAGATGACACGTCGAGGCCTTTGAATTTTGAATACCGCGTAAACTTCATTGGTTGAGTTCCTCGTCCGACGACAAGAGAGCGGCCACAGATAAACACGGATTCTCACGGATTGATTTACGGGGGTTATCGAAGATGAGTCTCTTAAACTGCGGCTTCAGACCGAAATTCAGCAGCAAACCGACTTCAATATGGGTAGCGCGCAAGTAATTGAGTAGTTGGGCTTCGTGCGAGGAGTCTATGGCGCGAGCAGCCTTTAATTCAAGAAGGACACAATCCTCTACCAGCATGTCCGCTGAGAAATCTCCGACATTCTGGCCGCGAAACCGTACGGGGATTTCTATCCGTCGACAAGCCCTGATGCCCATGGAGTTCAAAGCAACCTCCAAGGATTTCTCGTACACGGATTCCAAAAAGCCGTGCCCCAGTTCGTTGTAGACCTCGAAGAAGCCTCCAATGATCTTCTGGGTTATTTCTCCATGTTTGAATCCGTGCTTATCTGTGTTCATCTGTGGCTTAAAATCGTCTTTCATGTGAGGACTCCTTTAGCTTTTAGTGAGGTGAGGTTATTGCCGTCCGGTTCCTGGTTTTTTCGAATCCGCGTTCCTCCGCGTTAATCCGCGGCTAAATTAGCTGTATTTTCCGGTTTCGGTGAGGTCATCGTAGATCATCCCTCGCCGGTCTTTCTTAGCCTTGGTGACCGCTGTGTAGCCACCTTCTTCGTTGCGACTGATCTTGTTTCCGGCGTAGAGACCTTCCAGCACAAACTCGCATGCTGCGACGACATGGGCCAGTTCCGAATTCTTGAAGTCAAAAGGGATGAGCGAGGTTTCGATCAATTCCGGTACTGCCTCGAGAAGCGTTCGGCATTCCTCTGCCGAAGCCGTGTCGGCCAGACGCAGGTTGTTTCCCTGATCAAACCACTCCACGGTGCGGGCGAAATCGATGCCCACGAAATAGCCTTCAAAGATCTCGCCGGCCGCTCGTTTTATCAGGTCCTTGGCGATGCGGGTGGCCCCAATCTGTTCGCCCTCGTATTCAAGTTCCATCTTTCCGGTCATGGAAGGAATCGCCGCGTAGACATCGGACACGCGCGGCACAATCTCCTCTTCGCCGGTCAGGAGCGCACGCCGCTCGGCATTTGAGATTACTGATTCGATAACCGTAATGGGCAGGCGTTGCGAGACACCGGAGTGTTTGTCCACCCGCTGGTCGTCGCGAGCTTCGAAGGCGATCTGTTCGACTACTTCTCGCAAGAACTCAGGGATGTGCAAACGCTCCTTCAATCCGTCTCGCTCCACCCAGGCCTCCTGCCGCGTAATCGCGATTCCGGTAGGCAACTCCGCTGGGTAGTGAGTGGTGATTTCGGCGCCGATACGGTCCTTTAAGGGCGAAATGATTTTCCCACGCGCAGTGTAGTCCTCCGGGTTTGCAGAAAAAACAAGCATGACATCGAGCTGCAGCCTGACTGGGTAACCCTTAATCTGCACGTCGCCTTCCTGCATGATGTTGAAGAGACCGACCTGAATCTTGCCTGCCAGATCGGGAAGCTCATTGATCGCGAAGATGCCCCGATTGGCGCGGGGCAGCAGCCCATAGTGAATTGTCAGCTCATCGCTCAACAGGTGTCCGCCTTTGGCGGCTTTGATTGGATCGACGTCGCCGATAATGTCGGCAATGGTTACGTCCGGAGTAGCAAGTTTCTCTACGAATCGTTGATCGCGATTGACCCAGCCGATGGGTAATTTGTCGCCGTGGAGTTCAAGCTGCCCACGACCATAAGCAGAAATCGGATGGAAGGGGTCGTCGTTTACTTCAGAACCGGCGATTACGGGAATGCGTTCGTCGAGCAACTCGGTTAATTGGCGGATAATGCGGCTCTTGGCCTGGCCACGCAGGCCCAGCAGGATGATGTTATGTCGGGCGAGGATCGCATTTACAAGCTGCGGAATAACGGTTTCACTGTAGCCAATGATTCCTGGAAAGAGTGTTTCGCCCGCCCGCAGTTTCTTGATGAGGTTCGCGCGTAGCTCATCTTTTACGGAGGCCCGCTCATAACCGCTTGCTTTCAGTTCGCCCAGTGTTGCTGGTAGTTGCATTGAATGATTACCTGGCTATCGGAATATTCTGCAAAATGATCGAGTTTCGCCTCATCCCGAAGGGATCTAAGTCAATAGCCGTGGGCGAGCGCTGCGCGACGCCCACGGATAGTCAAAAGAGAATGGATGACCCTGAAAAGGGTCACACTTCTTGCTCTGTTTGACCCTTTCAGGGTCAGAATTCTTTTCTCCGATCCTCCGTGGGCATCGCGGAACGCTCGCCCACGGCTATTGACTTAAATCCCTTCAGGATTAAAAACGGGGGCGACAGCTTTACATATTCTATCTTAATACTTTGAGATGAAAGACTCTAAGCAATAACTCCAAATGGGAGTGGTTCGGTTCACTCAATAGGCGACAATGTCACCCAAGCGCGATCAACCCCACCGGGAGTTTAGCGGGCATGCCAACCCCCCTGCTCATAAAAAACGTG
>CAZVHN010000452.1:0-2210 GCA_964626895.1 uncultured Chloracidobacterium sp.
CTTCTCGACTCCCAAATCAGACTGACTGACTTCCAAACTCTTACTAACGAGCATCTCAAAAACACAGATGAGAAGATTGCCGCGCTTGTCGATTCTCAAATCAGGTTAATTGAATCCCAGGCTCGGACGGATGAGCATCATAAGAGAACGGACGAAAACCTCAGAAGCTTAATAGCTCTCCTTGATCGCTATTTCATTAGGGAAGGTCGCAACGGCGAGTCTCAAGGTTAGCAATACGTGCTCAGCCATCGGCTGGGAGTGCGGCTTCTTTGTTCCCTTCAAACCCCTCCAACACCCCAAAAACTTCCAGGGCATACTTCACATTTCCAAAAGGCGCAGACACCTGCACACCCTGGATGAGATCGCGGACCTCCAGGAGTGATTCGCGCGCGATCTTCAGACCTTCATCGCGACCGGCTTCCTTGCTGATCGCCGAAGCCGCACGCATACGCTCCATGATCGACGGAGTCACACGTACACCCGGGACTTCGTTATGCAGGAACTCTGCGTTGCGATACGACACCAGAGGCCAGATGCCGGCGATGATCGGAATGCGCACATGCTCGACACTCTTGATGAAGTCGCGGAGTTGGTCGGTATCAAACACCGGCTGAGTAATCGCATACTGCGCGCCGGCCTCGACCTTATACTCGAAACGCCGGATCTCTTCCTCGGGGTTGATTGCCCCTGGATTGACCCCGACGCCGATGCAGAACGCGGTCGGTTGGCCGATGGGATTGTTGCCGATGTCGAGGCCGTGGTTCAGTTTATTCACCATGTTCGTCAGACCAATGGCGTCAATGTCGAAGACGGCAGTCGCATCCGGGTACGGTCCCATTTTGGGCGGGTCGCCGGTAATCAGCAGCAGATTTCGTAATCCCAAAGCCGACGCGCCCAGAAGGTCGGACATCATCCCCAGCAGATTCCGATCTCGGCAGCAGTAGTGCAGCACTGACTCAATACCGATTTGCTGTTCGACGAGGACTGCGGTGGCCATCGCGCTCATGCGCGACTGCGCGCGCGCACCGTCAGGGATGTTGACTCCGTCCACGCCCGCGTCTTTCAACAACCTGATCGAATCCAGCGTCTTCGCGGCGTCAACACCTTTTGGCGGCAGAACTTCAACCGAGGTAACAAACTCGCCGCGGACGATCTTTCTTGACCAGTTGGAACGTTCCTCGGCAGGAACGACCTTGATGTCGGCGGGGACGATCTCTTCTACGTGCACCAGGGGACCGGAAGACATCACCATTCTCTGCGCCCGCGGCGAAGCGGCCCGAACGGCATCGGAAATCAGCTTGATGTGAGCCGGAGTGGTCCCGCAGCAGCCCCCAATAAACTTTGCGCCCGACTGGATCAACCTTTTCGCGAACTTTGACATGTACTCCGGCGAGCACATATAGAACTGCCGGCCCTGAACGTCACGAGGTAATCCGGCGTTGGGCTGCGCTGCCAGCTTCTTCTTCGTAACGGTGCGCATCTTTTCGAGCCCGCCCAGGATAATAGCTGGGCCGACTCCACAGTTGAGACCAATCACGTCAGCGCCCCACTCGTCCAAACGCGCAGTGAAGACTTCGGGTGTGGTGCCGAAAGTCGTGTTGCCGTCGGTCATGATGGTCATCTGCGCAATGATTGGCAGATCACCCAATTCGCGAATGGCCCGAATCGCCTGTCGTATCTCAGAGACATCCGAGAAGGTTTCGAGTAGAAAGAGATGAACTCCGCCTTCGAGCAACGCGGAAGCTTGGGCCTTGAACATGTCTTTTGCTTCGTCGAAGGAGGTGGGCCCATAGGGCTCGATCCGCAATCCCAACGGACCGATTGCGCCTGCGACGTGGGCATCTTCGCCGGCGGCTTCACGGGCTATTCGAGCCGCGGCGATGTTGATGTCATCCAGGCTCCCTTCCAGACCATACTGGTGAAGCCGGTAGGCTGTAGCGCCGAACGTATTGGTCTCGATAATGTCCGCGCCCGCGTGGAGGTATTCCGCATGGATCTCGCGCACCAGGTCAGGATTACTGAGGTTTAGTTCGTCGTAACACCGATTAATGTAGACACCCTTGGCGTAAAGCATGGTGCCCATCGCGCCATCGAAGACGTGAATGCGGTCGCTTTCTAAGATTTCTCTGAAGCTCTGCATCCTGGCTACGCTATTGCCAATTGCCAATTGCCAATTTAAATCTCGACCCCGGGTCAGAAGCCAATTGGCA
>CAZVHN010000453.1:0-2141 GCA_964626895.1 uncultured Chloracidobacterium sp.
TTGATTTGTTTGACTGGCGGAGAGCAGGGACCTTTAGATCCGAGGGATGGGGAGACGGGGAGATGGGGAGACGGGGAGAAAACAATTAGAACTGGCGAATGGTTGTTGGACGTCTTCGGGAAAGGGAATGTTTATGCCGAGTTACAGCGCCATTTTAATCGCCCGGAAGAGGCGCGCAATCAGGCAGTGGTCCAGCTGGCGAAGCGGTTGAAGCTGCCGCTGCTCGCCACCAACGGTGTTTACCATGCGACTCCTGCGCAGCGCGAAGTTGCCGACGTCTTTACCTGCCTCAGAAATCATGTGCGTCTGGAAAACGCTGGGCAGTTACTGGCAAACAATTCGGAGCGGTATCTGAAGTCGGCGCAGACGATGATGAACCTCTTCGTTGATTTGCCGGAGGCAATCGCCAACACTCTCGAGCTTTCTTCACGGCTGAAGTTTTCTCTCGCGGATCTCGGTTACGAGTTTCCCAAATATCCCGTGCCCGCCGGCGAGACAATGATGTCGTTTCTGCGTAAGCGCACCGACGAAGGCGCGCGGCTGCGTTACACCGGCCAGAACGGCGCACCGACATATGAGCACGCCCGGCAGCAGATCGATCGGGAGTTGGTCCTGATCGAAAAACTCAAACTCGCAGGTTACTTCCTGATTGTCTGGGACATTGTTCGGTTTTGCCGGCAGCAGGAAATTCTGATTCAGGGGCGCGGCTCGGCTGCAAACAGTGCCGTGTGTTACTCCCTGGGAATTACGGCCGTTGATCCCGTGGGCATGGAATTGTTATTCGAGCGGTTTCTTTCTGAAGAGCGTGGCGAATGGCCCGACATCGATCTCGACCTGCCGAGTGGCGACCAGCGTGAGCGTGCAATTCAATATGTTTATGAGCGCTACGGAAAACTGGGTGCGGCGATGACTGCAAATGTCATCACTTACCGCGGGCGCTCAGCGGCGCGCGAAGTGGGCAAGGTGCTCGGTTTTGACGACGCCATACTGGACCGTCTTTCCAGCCTGGTGCAGACCTGGGAATGGAAGGATCCAAATGACTCCACGAGGCGGCAGTTTCGCGATGCAGGACTGGATCTTCGCAACCCTCGCATTAAAAAGTTCATTCAGCTTTATCAGTCGGTGCAGGATTTGCCGCGGCATCTGGGCCAGCATTCCGGCGGCATGGTGATCTGCCAGGGCCAGCTTGATTCTGTGGTGCCGCTCGAGCCGGCTGCTATGCCGGGTCGAGTGGTTGTGCAATGGGACAAAGAGGATTGTGCCGACCTGGGCCTGATTAAAGTGGACCTACTCGGGCTGGGAATGATGGCCGTGCTGGAAGATTCGATCCAGTTGATCCGCGACGCTTATGGAGAAGAAGTTACCCTCGCTCATCTGCCACAGGATGACCCGTTAGTTTATGCCGCATTACAAAAGGCCGACACGATTGGCCTGTTCCAGGTGGAAAGCCGGGCACAGATGTCGTGTCTCCCGCGCCTGCGCCCACAAAAGTTCTACGACATCGTGGTCCAGGTAGCCATCATTCGTCCCGGTCCGATTGTCGGCAATATGGTTCATCCGTATCTGAAACGCAGGCAGGGCCGTGAGCCGGTTATTTATTTTCATCCTTCGCTCGAGCCGGCCTTAAAACGCACCCTGGGAGTGCCCCTTTTTCAGGAACAGCTTCTGAAGATGGCGATGATCTGCGCGAACTTTTCCGGCGGGGAAGCGGAAGAGCTGCGGCGCGCGTTTGGTTTTAAACGATCGGAAGCGCGCATGAAAGAAGTTGAGGTAAAGCTGCGTCTGGGCATGAAGCGCAATGGCATCGCGGGCAAAGCCCAGGACGAGATCGTGCAAGCGATCACTTCGTTTGCGCTTTACGGTTTTCCTGAATCACATGCCGCCAGCTTTGCTTTGATTGCTTACGCCAGCGCTTATCTCAAGTGTCATTATCTCGCAGCCTTCACGGCCGCGATTTTGAATAACCAGCCGATGGGTTTTTATCAACCATTCACAATCATCAAAGATGCACAGCGACACGGGTTGAAAATGAGGCCCGTGGATGTGACGCGTTCGGATTGGTTGTGCACGATTGAGGAGGAGACGGGGAGATGCGGGGACGGGGAGAAGGGGAGATGCGGAGACGGGGCGACACGACGAAA